>CAZTUV010000027.1:0-16994 GCA_964616595.1 uncultured Alistipes sp. | reverse complement strand
TCCGACCACTAACTCACGACTAAAGTCACGAGTGTGCGTGGTCATTTCTCATCAACGACGACTCGGTTTATAGTATAAAATATGATTAATCATATAATTTATTATTTTTAGTTTGTAAACACTAAGAATGTGAAATTATCCCTCACCCAATAGGCGAGAGTTTCTTGCTAAACGTGGTTAAATCCAATAGCCACATCACCTTCTGTCAGTGAAAGTTCGTCATTATTATTTTGAACTGGTATATAAGCAAGATATGCAGAATCGCCTTTAGTTTGCAGAAGCATATATCCATTTGAGATTCTGTCATCTATTGATGGCTGGTCAGTAGCAAAGTAAATTCTGAGAAGTTCTCTACCAACTTCATTATTTTCATACGCACAGAAAACTATTTCATCATTTACAGAATCCAGTTTAATAGTAACATGGTCTTTCCATTTTTCAGGGAAAACAAATATATATCCATCATTTACGCTATAATATGACGAATATTTTTTCTCAAGAGTATTATTTTTTCCTAAGAACCACCATTCAGTAAATTTCATCTGTTCGCCTTCGGAGGAATCTTCATAACCTGATGCAATTACCTGCACTGGTATTTCGATAACACCATCTCCGTCAATATCAAAAGATGAACAACCAGATGGTCTGATAGTAAACTTTGATTGTTCCGCCGTTGTAAAAATCTTATTAAGACCAGTATTATCCATATAAATTATATCTGTTTGAATAAGACCCGTTCCTGAAACTGCATCTATATACAACCCTGTTGTTTCGTCATCAATTTTACCGTAATTAAGGCTGTCAAATTCCGTAAAACTTCCATTAAGCTTGCAACTATACTTGTAATATATACCATCTTGATTTAATTTATAAGCTTCAGCGGTGGCAGTTCCTCCGGAAGACGCTCCGGATAATAAAAGGAACTCATTTTCATCATCATTATCAAGATTTGTAACATCGATAAAAGAATAGGATTCTGAAAAAGTTTCTTCAATGTTTCCGTCAACATAACTGTATATTGAAACATTTTTTTCAGAGCGATTTATAAGACTACTGCCTATAATAAGATTCATACGTGAATTAGAGCCTAATTTTGAAATAATTACTTTTTCTATTTCCGTACCTTTTGCAGGCGTATCACAAACAGAACGCCATTTACCGTCAGAACGGTCAAGAATATTTATTCTAAGTGTATTTTCTTCAAGAGCCATACTATTTTTTTCATAAAACACAACTGCTTCATTTTCACCGTCGCCGTCAATATCCTCAATTATGAATGCAGAAAGATATTTACCTGATTTTGGGTATTTAAGACTTATAGAAGTACCTGTTGCATTTGTCAATGCACTATAAATCTGTTCCTGTTCTATGCTTAATTTAGGTGGTGACATAAGATTATCTATATTTGAACTAAAAGCACACCCCGTCAAAAGCATGACTAATGGAAAAAACAATAATTTTAAAAGTTTCATTTATTCTTGAAAGTTTCGTGTTTTCTTTCAGACAATTTTATATATTGCTTTGGTTTGGCGATTGCTTTATACGCCGGACGGATTATTCTGTTACCGGTCAGAATTTCTTCCATACGGTGAGCCGACCAGCCTGCCATTCTTGCAACTGCGAAAAGTGGTGTAAAGAGTTCGTCCGGAATACCTAACATTCTGTAAACAAGTCCGGAATACATATCAACATTAGCACACATAGTCTTTGAACTACCTTTTATTTCTGTAAATATTTCAGGAGTAAGACGTTCAATAGTTTCAAGCAAACGGAATTCCGCCTCAATTTCCTTACCCTTAGCAAGTTCAAAAGCTTTTTTCTTTAAAATAACGGCTCTCGGGTCTGAAACAGTATATACAGCATGACCCATGCCATAAATAAGTCCCGAACCATCGTTAGCCTCCTTGCGAATAACTTTACGCATATAATCAGCTACTTCGCCTTCGTCTTCCCAGTTCTTTATATTTTCCTTAAAATTGTCAAGCATAGCAATAACCTGCAAATTAGCACCACCATGACGTGGGCCTTTAAGTGAACATATTGCCGATGCATATGCAGAATAAGGGTCTGTTCCGGAAGATGTAAGTACTCTGCAAGTAAATGTCGAATTATTACCGCCACCATGTTCAGCTTGTAACATAAGCAGACGGTCAAGCATCTGAGCCTCTTCATTAGTGTACTGCCTGTCCGGTCTTAAAAGCGAAAGTATACATTGAGCGGTATTTTCATTATAATCAATCGGGTGCATAATCATACTCTGATTATCAAAGACACGTTTTTTCACCTGATATGCATTAGTCATTATAACTGGAAGTTTAGCAATAAGGCTTATTGCCGTACGCATTTCATTTTCCAGACCTTTATATTCACATTCATCATCATATGAATACAGTGCCAATACTGAACGTGCCAATTTATTCATAATATTTTTTGATGGTGCTTTTAAAATCATATCTTCAACAAATCCGCTTGGCAAATCACGTTTCAATGATATATATGAATTGAAATGTGAAAGTTCCTTTTCTGTCGGAAGATGACCAAAAAGAAGTAAGAAAACAGTTTCTTCATAGCCAAAACGATTTTCTTCCTCAACATTTGAAACTATATCATTTATATTATATCCTCTATAAATAAGCTGACCTGGAATTGGTTCAACTTCTCCTTCGTTAAGTACATATCCATGAACATTGCAGATATTTGTAATACCGGCAACAACACCTGTACCGTCACTATTACGCAATCCTCTTTTAACATGATATTTATCGTAAAGTGCAGGATTAATATTGGTATTTTCAGCGAGTTCATTGCATAAATTTTGAATATTAGAACCTGAAATTAAAGATGGCATATATCAACACTCCTTAAAATAAATTATACTTAATTATACAACAAATCATCTAATATGTCAAATACTTTAATGTGAGGTAACAGTGAAAATCAATCAACTACTAAATCAGGGAGATTATTTATGAATAAACATATTAAAATCTTTGTATTTTTAACATTTTCAATAACGATACTTCCGGCGATTCCGGTAATTTTTTCAGGAAATGCCACAGAAAAGGAAATCTCTATAACATCAGAAATTACAGACAATAAAAAAGACTCATACAAAGGCGAACCTTATAAAATTCTTGATATCTATACAGGAGAAGTAATTGAGGTCGATGAGGAAACATATGTTATAGGTGCTGTATGTGCTGAAATGCCGGCAACCTTTGAAACAGATGCAATCAAAGCACAGGCAGTTGTTGCACACACTTATGCGGAACGTCAACGTTTAAAAGAAGATTCAAATCCTACTTCCGAACTATGCGGGGCTGATTTTTCAAATGACACTTCAAAATATCAGGGGTATTTCACTAAAAATCAAGCTATGCAATATTACGGTGATAATTTTGAAATATATTACGAAAAAATAAAAAATGCTGTAAATGAAGTTATGCCATACATAATCACCTATCAAGATGAACCAATTATTTCAGCATTTCATTCAATGTCGTCCGGAAAAACCGAAAGTGCCGAAAATGCATGGGGAACTCCTGTTGAATATCTTGTACAAGTAGACAGCAGTTATGATATTTCAGCCCCTAAATACTTTGATGAAATATGCTACACAAAGGAACAGTTAAGACAAATACTTTTAGAAAAATTTTCAGGAATAAATCTTGGTGAAGATTTCACAACTTGGATTTCTGTAAATTCAGTATCAGATTCCGGAACAGTTTTAACAGCAATGGTCGGCGATTTTCAAGTAAGCGGAAATGATATCCGTGAAGCTCTTGAACTCCGTTCGGCGTGCTTTGAGTTAAGCTATGATGCGGAAAATCTGACTATTACTACAAAGGGTTTCGGACATGGTGTGGGAATGAGTCAGTATGGTGCAAACGCTATGGCATCAGACGGGAAAAGCTGGCGTGAAATTATAGAACATTATTATCCGAATTGCAAAATTGATGGATAAAAAAGGGGGAACACAAAGTTCCCCATAAATCCAAATGAAATTTTCAGTTTATTCAACAGTTACTGAACCTGCCTGAGTATGTTCAAAGGCATATTTTTCAAGTGACATATCGCTTTCAACATTTCTGAACATATCGGTAGACATATAATAAAAATCAAATGGATAAACTGTACCGGATTCAGCATCTTCTGGAATTTCAAAAAATAATGTTATTATTTCTCCGTCCTGACCGCCATTGCCATTAAACATTGTTGTAAAAAATGATGTACCAAGATTTTGGCTTACCAGTTCTTCAGGAGGGTCATTTTCTTTTTTCCACTCCATGGCAACCATGCCTGCATTATATTCAGTTGCCTTTCCGGTCTCATACTTTAAATTTTTATCATCATTGTCCTGATAAACGCATCTGAGAACGTCCGGATAAGTTATATGAATACCACAGTTACTCCAGTTAAGGTCTGCACCTTCAACCGAAACTGTCACTTCAGCTATTTCGCCAGCTTTTGCTGATGTATTACTGATACTTAAAACCGGCCCGTTTTCAACATCTGAAACGTCCTTGAAACTTTCTTTTAAAGCCTCATTACTATCAGGAATATCTGATGTACTATTTGATTCAGTATTTGAAGTTTCGGAGGAAACAACAGAACTTTCCTTACTTGAATATGAATTTTCTTCATTACTGCCACACGAAATCAAACTTATACAAAGAAATGCAGTGAGGAAAATTACTTTAAATTTCATATTTTAAAGCTCCTTTGAATTATTTGGCAAGCGTACCATGTGAAAGAGATTTAAGATAAGCATTTATAAATCCATCGATATCGCCGTCCATAACTGCCTGAATGTTACCGTTTTCAAACCCTGTTCTGTGGTCTTTTGCAAGAGTATAAGGCATAAATACATATGAGCGTATTTGCGAACCCCATGCGATTTCACGCTGAACGCCCTTTATATCTTCAATCTTTTCAAGATGTTCACGTTCCTTAATTTCAACAAGCTTGGAACGGAGCATTTTCATTGCATAATCCCTGTTCTGATACTGGCTTCTCTGTGTCTGGCATGAAACTACTATTCCAGTTGGTTTGTGAATAAGGCGAACTGCTGAACTGGTCTTATTTACTTTCTGACCACCTGCTCCGCTTGAACGGTAAACTTCCATTTCAATATCTTCAGGACGGATATCAACTTCTATTGAATCATCTATTTCAGGCATTACTTCAAGTGCTGCAAAAGAGGTATGCCTTCTTCCTGATGCATCAAATGGTGATATACGCACAAGTCTGTGAACACCTGATTCAGACTTCATATAACCATAAGCATTATCACCCTCAATAAGTATTGAAGCCGATTTCATACCTGCATCATCACCATCAAGGTAATCCATGAGAGTAACTTTATAATTATGACGTTCTGCCCAGTGATTGTACATTCTGTAAAGCATCTCTGCCCAGTCCTGAGCCTCTGTGCCACCTGCTCCGGCATGGAATGTAAGAATAGCATTGGCATTATCATATTCTCCGGTAAGAAGTGTTGAAAGTTTTTCTTCTTCAAGTTTTCTTTTGAATGTTTCAGAATCAGCCTTTATTTCTTCAATGGAACTGTCATCATCTTCTTCAATGGAAAGTTCTATAAGAGTTATAAGGTCCTCAAGACTGTCATTAAGTTTATTATATTTTTCAATTTTTCTTTCAAGGGATTTAGTTTCACGGAGTACCTTCTGAGAATTTTCAAGGTCGTCCCAAAAACCATCTTTTGCAGTTTCTTCATTAAGTTCAGCGATTCTGTTTTTAGCAGACTGTATATTAAGAACATCTGCAAGTTCTGTCATTTCTCTTCTGTAATTAGTCATTTCAACTCTGAGGTCATCAAGTATAATCATAAAAATTATATCCTTTCATCAATTAATTTTTATAGACTTCCGTTGCAATATCAACGGTTTTTTTAGCATCTCTGGCATAAAAATCAGCATGAATCTGTTCTGCATAGGAGGCAGTCAGAACAGCTCCGCCTACTACTGTTTTACATTCGGGATACTGAGTGTTTAAAAGTGAAATTGTTTCTTCCATTGCACCAAGTGTAGTTGTCATAAGTGCAGATAATCCAACCAGTTTCACCTTATGCTTTATTGCAGTATCAACAATCAATTGTGGGGCTACATCTTTTCCAAGGTCTATAACATCAAAGCCATAGCTTTCGAGTAAAACTTTAACAATGTTCTTTCCTATGTCATGAATATCACCCTTTACAGTTGCAAGAACAACTTTGCCTTTTGAGATATTTTCAGAACTGTTAAGAGAAAGTTTCTCTTTTACAACTTCAAAACATACTTGTGCGGACTCTGCCGTCAGAATAAGTTGCGGAAGAAATATTTTACCCTTTTCAAACTTTTCACCGGCAGAATCAAGAGCAGGAATAAGATATTCATTAATAATCTGCATCGGGTCAGAACTTTCTGCAAGTTCACGAACGGCTCTAAGTGCATCATTTTTCAGACCATTTTCAACAGCAAATACAAGGTCAATCTTTTTTCCGGCATTTGTCGGAACAGCTTCAGGTGCAGAATTATTTGCATAGATATTTATAAAGTCAGCTGAATTTTTATCTATTCCGGCAAGAAGTCTGTAAGCCCGTACTGCCCCTGTAATTGATTCAATGTTAGGATTTATAATAGGCAAATCCAATCCACTGTGTAAAGCCATAGTTAAAAAAGTTCTTGTAATAAGTTCTCTGTTAGGCAAGCCGAACGAAATATTTGAAACTCCAAGTACAGTTTTAAGACCCAGTTCATTCTTAACACGATTAAGTGCATTAAGAGTTTCCATAACTCCGTCCTGTTCTGCCGATGCGGTAAGTGTAAGGCAATCTATGAAAACATCTTCTTTTGGAATACCATAATATATTGCACGTCTGAGTATTTTTTCAGCAATAGCAAAACGTCCGTCAGCTGTTTTAGGGATACCCTGTTTATCAAGTGTAAGTCCCACTACTGATGCACCATATTTTTTTACAATCGGCAAAATACTATCCAATGATTCATCTTCGCCATTTACGGAATTTACAATAGGCTTTCCGTTATACACACGCAGACCTGCCTCAAGCACTTCAGAATTTGTTGAATCAAGTTGTAAAGGCGTGTCACAAATTGACTGAATAGCCTTTACAGCAGTAACCATCATTTCTTTTTCGTCTATTTCGGGAAGTCCGACATTTACATCAAGGATTTCTGCACCTGCATGAATCTGTTCAACAGCCTGACTTAAAATATAATCAACATCATGATTTATAAGTGCTTCTTTAAAGCGTTTTTTTCCTGTCGGATTAATACGTTCCCCGATAATTCTTGGTTGATTTATTGTAACACAATTGACAGACGAACAAGCAAGACTTACACGTTTTACAGGTCTTTTAATATTATCAACATCTTTAAGGATATTAATCATCTGTCGGATATGTTCAGGAGTAGTTCCACAACAACCGCCAAATATTTTAACACCTGCTCCTGCAAGTTTAATGCAACTATCAGCAAATTCTTCCGGATTCACATTAAACTGATTGGTTACAGGGTCAGGAAGTCCGGCATTAGGCTTTGCAATAACCGGAAGGTCTGTAAGTGAACATATTTTATCAAGAACCGGCAACAATTCGTCAGCACCCAAAGAACAGTTTACACCTAAAGCATCTACGCCCATTCCTTCCAATACTGCCACCATACATTCCGGTGAAACTCCGGTAAAAGTACGCATATTTTCTTCAAATGTCATTGTAACAAGCACAGGTTTATCAGAATTTTCCTTTACAGCCAATAGAGCTGCTTTGACTTCATATAAATCCGTCATTGTTTCAATAACAATAACGTCTGCATCGTTGCCTGCAATAACTATTTCTTTGTAAGCATCGTAAGCCTCTTCAAATGAAACAGTACCAGACGGTTCAAGAAGCTGACCGGTAGAACCCATATCAAGTGCCACAAGCTTATCTCCGGCAACCGAACGGGCATTGGCGATTCCGGCACGTACAACTTCTGAAACACTATAACCAGAACCTTCAAGTTTAAAGCGGTTTGCTCCAAAAGTATTCGCATAAATAATATCTGAACCTGCTTCAACATACATACGATGAATTTTAATTATAGCATCAGGATTAGTTATATTAAGCAATTCGGGAATATGTTCGGTTTCTATACCATAGGACTGTAACATAGTTCCCATACCGCCATCAAGAAAAACAAACTTGTTTGAAAGCAAAAGGCTGAATTTATCAGACATATTTCATCACTCCTTCAGTTGTTTTTAAAAGTTCCAAGGAAACGAAAGTATTTCATATTTTCAGAAAGGTCATTCATTAAGGCACGCACACCTGAATCTGTAAGTTTCCCGCTAAAATCAAGATAAAATGTCACATCAAAGCTTCCGTCACGTACAGGTCGGTTTTCAATTCTTATAATGTTAGTTCCGTTAACATAGAACTTTGTAAGTAAACGATGCAGACTTCCTTCGGTATGCGGAATCTGTAACATGACAGAAATCGTATCAGCGTCCGGAGAAACTTTCAGTTCTCTTGAAATGCATACAAACTGAGTTCTGTTAACCAAACAATCAGCAATATTTTCGGCAAGGATTTCCAGTCCAAGACGTTCTGCACAATCGACAGAACATATTGAGGCAATATTTTCACTGCTATTTTTAACCATTTCGGCAGAAGTGGCTGTATTGCTGTAAGGAGCAGTTTCAAGTCCGTTTTCGGAAAGAAATACACTACATTGTGACAAAGCCTGCGGGTGAGAATACACACATTTTATATCCTTAATTGAAGTACCTTTTTTGACAGCAAGACAATGATTTATTTCGACACAAACCTGCTTTACAATATATACATTATATTTTGCCATAAGGTCGTATGCACTGTCAACCATTCCGGCAGTAGAATTTTTCAAAGGAATAATGCCATAATCTATTTCGCCGGTTTGCACAGCTTTAAATACATCTTCAAAAGAATTATAAAATACAGGTTGTTTTTCACCAAAAATCATTTTTGATGCTGTTTCTGAATTAGCACCGGAAGTTCCCTGACAACCTATTTTGCAGTTATTTTCAAAATCTGTCTCAGTAAAATCATATTCATTATTTTGAGAAAGCAGAGTTTTATTTTGTAATAATTTACTGATATCCATTATTGTTGTAAAAAGTGCTGATGTACCATTTTCCAGTTCTGAATCATTAGTAAGCTTTTTTATTCTATCTATTACCTGTTGTTCACGTCCGCCCTGAAAGACAGGCATATTATGCTTTTTTTTATAATCGGCAACTCCTTTACAAAGTTCCATACGTTTCAAGAAAAGCGATAATATTTTCTGGTCAGTAACATCAATCTGGTTGCGAAGTTCCTGTAAATCCATTATTTTTTACCTCCGGATAAATTTAACTGATAACTGATATACATTATATCAGATTTTTTTGTAAAAATCAATAAAAAAGATATAAATATATTGCAAACAGGTGTTTTAATGTGGTATAATAGTAAGGTGTATGATGAAATATATGTGATTATGTGGACTTTTTCAACAAGAATTCTACAACGTTTACAGGTGTTGAGATGAATTGTAAATCAGAAACTTAATGGCAGGGGTAGATAGAGATAATCGGTATTCCCACTGACATGAGGAATCACAATTCGACATACATTGATTTGTCAGTCTATGTGAAATTATCAACTATGGCTTGAAACAACAGAACAGGAAAATTAATGTGAAAAAATTGAGAATACTTGGAATCGACCCTGGATACGCAATAGTAGGTTTTGGGATTCTTGACTATGATGGTATAAATTTCCGTCCGATAGAATACGGAGCAATTACTACTGATGCAGGAACTCCATTTACTGAACGCTTAATGGCAATAAATAATGATATGGAATTCATATTCAATAAATTTCAGCCTGACTGCATGGCTATTGAAAAACTTTATTTTACTACTAACCAAAAAACTGCTATTGATGTCGCACAGGCAAGGGGTGTAACAATTCTTTCAGCTGCTAAAAGGGGTATACCTGTTTCTGAATATACCCCATTACAAGTAAAAATGTCAGTTACAGGATATGGAAAAGCAGAAAAACATCAGATGATGGAAATGACACGTAATTTATTAGGCCTTGCAAAAACTCCTAAACCTGATGATGCCGCAGATGCTTTAGCTATTGCAATCTGCCATGGACATTCTGTTAGGTGGGGATATTAAATAAAAAGGAAGATTTTTTTATGATATACAGTCTAAAAGGAAAAATTACTGCAAAAGATATGAATTTTGTAGTTATTGAATGTGCAGGTGTCGGATACGGTTGCCGAACATCTTATAATACAATTTCACAACTGGGTGCTATTGGCGACGAAACTATACTTTATACACACTTTAGTGTAAGAGAAGATAATGTGGAACTTTTCGGATTTTCGACAATGCAGGAACTTAATTGCTTTAAAATGTTAATATCTGTTTCCGGAGTCGGCGGTAAAGCTGCCACATCAATTCTTTCAGATATGACCCCCGAAAATTTTGCATTTTTTGTTGCATCTGGCGACAGTAAAGCTTTTACAAAAACTAAGGGAATAGGAAATAAAACCGCTCAGAGAATAGTCCTTGAACTCAAGGATAAAATATCTGATGAAAGCCTGACTTCAAAAAATATTACAGCTATTACTGATAACAGCATTGACTCATCTGCTATTTCTGAAGCTATGGAGGCTCTTATGGTATTGGGCTATTCACAGGGAGAAATCGCTCCTATACTAAGGAAATGCAATCCGTCACTCAATACTCAGGACCTTATACGGGAAGTTCTCCGACTTATTGCATCAGGAAATATATAACACATTGGAGGTGTAAATTTGATACAGACAGAAGATATGGAATTCGCTCCAAGAGTAATTTCGCCTGAAAATACTAATGAAGATAATGATATTGAATCAACTCTCAGACCGCAGGCACTTCATGAATATATAGGTCAGGACAAAGTAAAAGAAAATCTTGCTATTTATATTAAAGCTGCCAGATTGAGAAATGAACCACTTGACCATGTTCTTTTATATGGCCCTCCCGGACTGGGAAAAACTACTCTTTCTGCAATTATCGCTCATGAACTGGGAGTTAATCTGCGTGTGACAACTGGACCGGCAATCGAAAAACCAGGAGATTTGGTTTCACTGCTGACAAGTCTTTCAGACAATGATGTTCTCTTTATAGACGAAATACATCGTTTGTCAAGAGCCGTTGAGGAAATTCTGTATCCGGCACTTGAAGACAGAGTTATTGATATTATAATAGGCAAAGGGCCTTCTGCACGTTCTATACGCATGGACTTAAAGCCGTTTACTCTTATTGGGGCTACTACACGTGCAGGACAACTTTCAGCACCTTTAAGGGATAGATTCGGCGTAATACAACGTCTTGAACTTTATTCAAAAGAACAACTGACAGATATAGTTCGTCGTAGTGCTATGATTTTAGGAATACCCTGTACAGTCGATGGTGCTATGGAAATCGCAGGCAGGTCAAGAGGCACTCCACGTATTGCAAACAGACTCTTAAAACGTGTACGTGATTTTGCAGATGTTATGGGAAACGGCGAAATCAATCAGGAAATAGCCTCAATAGCCCTTAACCGCCTTGAAATCGATAAACTTGGTCTTGACAGCCTTGACAGACGTATGCTTGAAATGATTATCAGAGGATATGGCGGCGGCCCTGTCGGTTTGGAAACCCTTGCCTCCGCAATAGGTGAAGAATCTGTAACTATCGAAGATGTATGCGAACCATTTCTTATGCAACTTGGATTCCTCGGACGTACTCCACGTGGACGTTGTGCAACTAAACTTGCATATGAACACCTTGGATTTAATTTTCAAGATGACGGACAGCTTACATTCTGACTGATATAAATAACCTTTAATGTCTGTGAAGTAATAATAACATAGCTAATGTTCCTGATTGCCGAACAGAAAATTATAGTTATTTATAATACCAAAGGAGAGTGACAAATGGAAAGCTTTCATGGTGAATATATGACACTGGAATGTTCCAATCATGAACTGGCTGAAAAAATCGGAAAAACTATTGCTTGTGTTCTTTCACCAAAAAATTGCAGGAATCCTCTTGTAATAGTCGGACGTGATGATGGCTTATCATCAGAAAATATTTATGATTCTATTTGCAGAGGAATATGTTCAGCAGGTATTGTTGCTGAAAAACTTGGTGTATCATGTCCATCAGCGGTTTCATATCTTGCCAGAAGCCATAATGCCAATGCAGGAATTATGATTACTTCCATGCCTGACGGAAAATATTGTGGTATCCGGTTTTATTCTGAAAACGGATATAAAATCGGATACGAAACAGGAGAAGAAATAAAAAAATTCATTTCAAAGTCACCTGAAGAATTAGAAAAACGTTTGAGACCTAATAAAGGCGGTGTTATAATCTGTGAAAATTCCGTTTCAGAATACATGGATTTTATAAAACAATCTATTGATATAGATTTATCCGGAATAAAAATAGCATTAAAATGTTCAAATAATACCGTCAGAGACTGTGCTTCGGAAGTTTTACACAAACTCGGGGCTGAAGTTACTATTATTTCAAAAAACGATATTTTATCATCGGATAATAACTTTGATTGCGGTTTCATTATCGAAAATGATGGTGAAAGTTGTATTGCTGTTGATGAAAAGTCAAATGTTATTGATAATGACATATTAATTTCAGTATTTGCTGAATTTTACAAAAAAAACAACCTGCTCAAAAAAAATTCATTTGTAGTAGTACGTGAAATCAGTTATGGATTTATGAAATTCGCTGAAGAAAATAACATAAAAGTTATTACTGCCGGATTAAGTGAAAACAGTATTATTACAAGAATGACTGAAAATAATTACAACGTCGGAGCTGATAATAATGGACGATTTATATTTCTGGACGAAATGCATACAAGTGATGGATTATTTACAGCTATAAAACTTCTTTATATTATGAATACAAAAAAATCTAAACTTAGTTCGCTTACCAATATGAAACATTATTCACAAGTTGCAGTAAACGTTGAAATCCCTGTAAGATTTCGTGAAATATGGAAAAATGATTGCGTTATAACCGAAAATATCGCACACTATATACATTTGCTCGGAAACAGAGGAAAAATTTTTATACAGGAAAATTACGTATATCCCGCCATAAATATTATCGCTGAAGGCATGGATTACGTTGATATAAATGACGCAGTACAAAATATTGCTCAAAAAATAAAGGAAAGAATAATCAGAAAGGAGTCTGAATCTTGAGAACAGCAAACAACTGGACAGACTACAAAATAATTGACACTTCAAATGGTGAAAAACTAGAAACATGGGGAAATATAAGCCTCGTAAGACCTGACCCGCAAATAATATGGAAAACAAATAAAATTTCACCGCTATGGAATACAGCAGACGGTCATTATTATCGTTCTGCTTCAGGAGGCGGTAAATGGTCTTTTAAAAAGAAAATTCCGGATTCATGGAACATTAGTTACAAAAATCTTAAGTTCAATATAAAGCCAACGGGATTCAAACATACAGGACTTTTTCCTGAGCAGGCTGTAAACTGGGATTTCATGGCAGATAAAATCAAAAAGGCCAGCCGTGAAATCAGTGTACTTAATTTATTTGCATATACTGGCGGTGCAACTTTAGCTTGTGCAGATGCAGGAGCATCGGTATGTCACGTTGATGCATCAAAAGGCATGGTACAATGGGCAAGAGAAAACGCTGCTGTTTCAGGATTATCCGAAAAACCTATAAGATGGATTGTTGATGATTGCGAAAAATTCATAGCCCGTGAAATAAGACGTGGCAGACGTTATGATGCTGTTATTATGGACCCTCCAAGTTACGGCAGAGGCCCTTCCGGCGAAATATGGAAACTTGAAAATTCAATATATGACCTTGTAAAACTCTGTTCAGGAGTTCTCACAGATGACCCGTTATTTTTCCTGATAAACAGCTATACAACCGGTTTGTCCCCATCTGTTATGGGATATATTCTTGGAACAGTTCTTACAGAAAAATTCGGTGGCAACGTTTCATTTGATGAAATAGGACTTCCTGTACAGTCAACGGGAATGACTCTGCCATGTGGTTCGACTGCAATATGGCAGAAATAATTATGTCTGATATTCTGAAAAGCATTATCGGAAACTTTATCGAAATATATAATATACAGGAAAAATTCCTTGGCGGCGGAATTGTTCTTGAAGTTGACGATAAATGGATTAAAATGCGTTGCGAGGCAAATAACGGAGAATCAGTAATCCGTATTGTTAAAATCGATATAATTGGACGTATATCATGTTGTGACAATGAATGAAAGGTTACTTTATAATGGATAATATCATTGAGATAAAAAATCTGCACTTTTTTTACGAATCCGAAGACGATACTTCATCTGATGAAGTCCTGAAAGGTATCAACCTGAACATTAAAAAAGGTGAGTTCGTGGCAATACTGGGACACAATGGTTCCGGAAAATCTACACTCGCCAAACATCTTAACGGAATACTTGTACCTAAACAGGGAAAAGTTATTGTAGACGGAATAGATACTAACGATGAATCCAGACTTTTTGATTTGAGACAACGTGCCGGAATGGTCTTTCAAAATCCGGATAACCAGATTGTATCTTCAGTGGTTGAAGAAGATGTGGCTTTTGCTTTAGAAAACCTTGGAGTTCCTTATGACGAAATGCGAAAAAGAGTTGATGATTCACTTAAAGCTGTAAATATGTACGAATATAGATTACATTCACCGGCACAGCTTTCTGGTGGTCAGAAGCAACGTGTGGCAATCGCCGGAATTATTGCAATGCGTCCTGAATGCATAATCTTAGATGAACCTACCGCAATGCTCGACCCACAAGGCAGAAAAGAAGTTCTGTCAGCAATCCATCATATGAACCATGAATACGGTATAACAATTGTTCTGATAACCCACTACATGGAAGAAGCAACTCAATGTGACCGTGTTGTCGTAATGGATAAAGGAAAAATTATTATTGATAATATCCCTGAAAAAGTCTTTTCGCAAGTGGAATTACTCAAAAAAATTGGTCTTGATGTTCCTCAGGTGACAGAACTCTGTTGGATACTTAAAAATTCTGGTTTGGATATTTCGACAGAAATAATATCAGAAAAAGAATGTACTGAAGCCTTGGCAAAATTATTAACTCAACCGCATAAGTCATCATTATAAAAAACTGTATCGTAATTCCCAGAAAGGAAGTTGTTAAAATTTGTCAGTAATTAAAACAGAAAACCTCACTTATGTATACAGTGAGGGTACTCCTTTTGAAAAAATCGCTGTTAATAATGTGAACATTGAAATAAACAAAGGTGAAATAATCGGAATTATGGGACATACTGGTTCTGGAAAATCTACACTTATACAGCATTTCAATGGCTTGCTGAAGCCCACTTCCGGAAAAATATATCTTAAAGGCAAAGATATATGGGAAGATAAAAGTAAATTGCGTGAAGTGCGTTTTAAAGTAGGACTTGTATTTCAGTATCCGGAATACCAGATTTTTGAAGAAACTGTATACAAAGATATCGCCTTTGGTTGCAAAAATATGGGGCTTGATGATGACGAAATCAAACACCGTGTTATTGAAACTGCATATGATATAGGACTTTCTGAAGAACTGCTTAACCGTTCTCCTTTTGAACTCTCCGGCGGTCAAAAAAGACGTGTCGCAATTGCCGGAGTCATGGCAATGAACCCTGAAGTTCTCATCTTAGACGAACCTTCAGCAGGTCTTGACCCAGCAGGTCGTGATAAAATCCTTGAATGCATAAAGGCTTATCACAAAAAAACAAATAATACAATACTTATAGTTTCACATAGCATGGAAGATATAGCTAAATTCGCAGACCGGATACTGGTTATGAATAAAGCAGATGTATTTTGCTTTGATGAAACTGAAAAAGTATTTTCGTATGCAAAAGAAATTTCTGAAATAGGTCTTGACGTTCCACAGATAACCAAGGTTTTCCTTGAACTCAAAAACTATGGCATAAATTTTGGAAAAGAAGTATATACTGTTGACTATGCTAAAAAACTTATTCTGAAATACCTTAAAGAAAGGCAGGTCATATAAATTTGCTGAAGGATATTACAATAGGACAATATTTTCCTGGAGACAGCGTTATTCATAGACTTGACCCCAGATTTAAAATAGTAATGACTCTTTTATTTATAATAATGCTTTTTATTGGCAATTCCATGATATGCCTCGCAATAGGAGCGGTATATACTTTAACAGCTATACTCCTTTCAAAAATAAAATTTAAAATGTTCATTAAAAGTATAAAACCTCTTATGCCTTTTTTATTGATTACAGCATTACTTAATATAATTTTTGTAAATGAAGGTGACGTTTATTTTCATTGGAAATTTATAAAAATAACTTCAGACGGACTGAATGTAAGTGTAGTTATGATAATAAGAATTATTATACTGATTGCCGGAAGTTCACTATTAACTTATACCACTTCACCAATCACCCTTACGGACGCTGTTGAACGTCTTTTATCACCATTAAAAAAATTCAGATTTCCTGTACACGAACTCGCTATGATGATGTCGATAGCATTAAGATTTATACCAACTCTTATAGAAGAAACTGATAAAATAATTTCTGCCCAAAAAGCCAGAGGAGCTGAATTCGATACAGGAAACGTTATGAACAGAGCTAAAAATTTAGTTTCAATATTGATACCATTATTTATATCTTCATTCAGAAGAGCAGACGAACTCGCTACAGCTATGGAATGTCGTTGCTATTGTGGCGGAGAAGGCAGAACAAGATTAAGACAATTAAAATCGCACCCCAGAGATTATATAGCACTTAGTATTACAATAATTTTCTTGATATGTGTAATTGTTGTAAATATAATTTGAGGAATAAAAATGAAGAACAAAGAGACTACAAAAAAATTTATAAATAATAAGTTC
>CAZTUV010000026.1:5172-17110 GCA_964616595.1 uncultured Alistipes sp. | reverse complement strand
TGATTGTGTCATGATTTTGTCCACATTTGCATTTAAACTCACTAACATTAAAGTGTGCTGTAAGCTGAGTTTTATCGCTTGATTTGTAAGTATTTGTCATTTTATTCTCCTTTCATTCTTCGGGAAGCCCTGCGACGCTTGTCAAAAGTGACAAAATTCCAGAAAGCAAAGCGGCACTTCCGGTCGCAATCCAATTCACATCACCCATAACGGCAGATGTTCCGATAGTTGCGACTGCCGTTTGAGTTACTGTCTTAATAGCACGTATTCCGGCTAATTTAAGCCATTTTTTCCAATTTCTCATTTAAATCTCCTTATTCGTCTTTTATGCACCACAAACCATTTGAAAAATACCTTTCTCCATTGACTTCAAGTGAACCTTGTCCCGTATTGTGTTCAAACAACTGCAAAAAAGCGTTTGGTGTGTAATTTCCAGCACCTCCTGACACAACTAATGGAGCAAGTGTAGTTTTAGCAAAACTAAGTGATTTGCATCGTACGACTCTAAAAGGACTTATTTCGCCGCTGTTTGAGTTTAGTATATACATTGTTGTTGACGAAGAAGAAGAAGCAGAAGTATATAACTTGTTTTCTACGATAATTGTTGTGTTTTCAGAGTCATCTTTTGTTATAGCAAATGTAAACGGATAATCCGAAGAATTTTGTACCTTGAACATTAAACCATGACTGCAACTGTATGCATATTCAAACCTTATTGTTGCGCCACTTCCTGTCGCAATATTAAGCGATGTGTTATTGTTTGTACAGATTGTGACTCCTGCTGTGCTGAGAGGGTATCCTATTTTCAGAAATTCTAAGTCATTGATATAACATGATATTATTCCTTCACTGCTTTCTATTTTAGTAAAATACTTAGGAACTGCATTTTTTTCTAAGTATTCGGCTAAATTTGCTAATGCTGTTTCTGTGTCACTGTCATATATGTATGTTCTCTCAATCATAGTTTTCCTCCTCAAAAACTGCTGAAATCACGCTTGAAACAAGAGCATTTGCAGAAAACGAAACTCTACAAGGTTTTGTTTCCTTTTCGATATATACATATTCTTTTTGCGGGAGATTTCTTATTTCAAAATTTGTTCCGCTTGTTTGATTTATGATAATTTTCATATTATTATTCGTTTTGAAAGATAACTCCATGTCAACCTCCTGTCGTCAAAGAACGTGCATACATCAATCCAGAAAGTTTTATATATTCAAAACCAGAATTATCTGTCATTACGAAAGAAATCCTGTATACACCTTCTTCAAGATTTTTTGTTTCAGAACTGTTGAATTGAACCGTAAAACAATCTGAATTACGTTCACACTCTTTAGAAATCACGTTATTTTCAGGTGGCTTTACTCTTGAAATGATAGCTTTCATCGTATAATTTTCGATATTTTGGTCGGTTGTAATTGTAAAAACTGGTAATGTATCTCCAATAAAAAAAGTCATTTCCGGAATTTCGTCATAAAACTTTATCATTTTCCACCTCCGACAATGTTCCAAATTTCTTCTATTTGGTTTTGAATCGATGTAATATTTTGTTCGGTATTCTGCTGATTTTCGTTAATCTGTTTCAGAAGTCTTGTTTTTTCGATATTTATTTTTGTATAAGCTGAATCTTTAACTTTTGTTGCCTGTGAACGCTTTACAGAAACGGCAAGTAATCGGTTATCTTTGCCTGCACATGCTAAAGTTGTTCCGTTCCTGAACTGCCATTTTATCGACGTAACAACAGAAAACCTTCCATCTGGAAGTTGAATTTTTTGTCCAAGATTAAAATGTTTCTTTCCATGGTATTTCAGCTTGAAAGGTCTGAAATAATGCGATATTTCAAGAACTTTTCCAAACATTACATTCACAACAGCCTGATAACAGCCGCAATCTTCGGCGTGGCTTTCATGGTCAAGATATTTATACCAGCCGTCTTTAAATGGATTTTCGCTGATATCAAGCGTAATACCACCATTAAAATTATAGCGACTATATCCAGAGCCATCATAAAATTTACAATACACACGACTGAAATTAAGTACAAAATCAGCAATTTCAAGAGAATTAAGTTCAATTTCATCATAGTTAATTTCAGCTGGATTATCATCGCTGAATTGTCCTATTTTGATGTATGCCTCATGGTCACCGCCTTGAACGTAAGGCTCATTAAATCCGTCCTGTTTATAGCAAGTGCACGCAAAACCGCATGCCAATTCCGCAATCCATGAAACATAGTCACGTGGATTTTTAGTAGATATTTCGCCGACTATGTCTGAAGGGAGCAAGCAATAACCAGTACTGTAATGATTGTTATTTACAATATCGTCATTATAAATATAATTTAATTTTACAATATTGTTTAATGTTATGTTTGCTTGTTCTATAACTGTTTTAAAACATTCGTTCAAGGTTCGTCGCTGGCTTGAAAGTTGGCTGTATATCGGGTTAGAATCCTCTAAACTGTCATCATAATTTATGCTGTCAAGCCATACCATTGCGTCAGATGCGGAAATTGTGTAAATGTCGTAAATTTTTGCCGCTGATGTAACCCAGAAAACGCCTCTGAAACGCACAGTTTTGTCATTAATAGCTGTTTCTTCGTCGCCGAACCACGAAAAAACGTTGATTTTTGCCCCGACGACATTAAAAGAATTCGTTTCTTTAAGCCTGATTTTTGCCGATAACTGACTTGAATTCACTCCGCCAAGTGAAAAACTACTATCTTCCATGCATTTTTCAGTTATGCTAAGCGAATTTTGAATAATATCATTTTCAGAAATAAACCGCCAATTTTCCTCATTTGGCAACAGAATTTCAAGCCGTGCGTGTTCTTCTATAACCATTTTTCAGACCTCCTCAATCGTGAATGAAATTTCATAAATTTCCCAGTTCAGCGATGTTTCTGGAATTATTTTGTTCATCGTTATATCAGACGCTACTGTAAAAATTCCTGTGACCATTCCGGAAGGTGTTCTATAATCGCAAGTAAATTCGACATTTCCTACAATATCGGAAAAAACACGATATTCAAATATTGAAAATTCGGCGATTATGGAAATTCGTTTTTTTCGCCTTATCGGATAAATTATTGTATTTCCATTTTCGCCGGTATATTGATTTTTTAGCGAAAATTCGGACAAACTATATTTTGAAATCTTATTAATCAGAAGTTCCGAATCATTGCATGAAATTTTAAGATAAGCCATCAGACGCTCACACCTCCCGAAATTGCATTAGCCTCATCGATTGTTGAAATTACAAAATCTTTTATTTCCGTGTCGCCTATAAAAACACTAATTTTCGGGCTAAACTGCGTATTTGTCATAATTTTCTGACTGCTGTTTTCAAATTTTTCAGGAGTATTCTGAATCTGTCCATAAACTTCCGAGTACTGTGGAACAGAAGTATTTCCCATGCCTGAAAGTATGCTTTCAAACCGTGAAATAAAATCGTCGGCATTCAAAGTAACCATAAGTTCATCAAACTGTGACTGAATTTCTGTTGTAAAACGTTCGTTATCAAGAGGACTGTTTTTTGGTGAAAATTCCCTTAAAAGTTTGATTTGCTGAGTAAATATTTCATTGTCTGGGAATGTTGTTTCGGGAGTTTCAAATTCTATTGGCTGTGACTCTAAAACCTTGATTTTTGGTGAATCTATAGTAATTTCCGGTTGCTCCGGAACTTCAATGGATTCAATTTCAGGACTATCAAATTCAATTGGTTCTGGTTCTGAAACTTCAAAATCTGGTGAATTTATGTTAATTTTTGATTGTTCCAAATTTTCAGACTCGATAACTTCTAAAGGCTGGACTTCGGGAATTTCAATCTGTTCTGAAACGCTTTTCAGGCTCTCGTTTATGTTGTCTGCTGTCTCGTCGGACGTGTCCTCAACACCTACGGCAACACCAGGGAGCAACCATTTTCCGACTTCATCACGCATAACTCCTGATGGTGAATTTATATCAAAAATATCCTTAAATCCTGTAATCCAGTTATCACCGAAATCACTGGTAAAATCGTCAACATCAAAGTCTACGCCGGTAAGTCCTGACATTATGCCGTTCAGAATATTTTCACCGAGTTCAGACCAGTCCGTATCTGCTATTGTATCCCAGATTGCCGAAATAATCTGTGGAACTGCTTCAATAATATCAGGAATAGCCTTGACAAGACCTGAAATTAATTCGGTAATCAAACGTATTCCTGCATTAAGTAATTCAGGAAGATTGTCGATAATTCCGTCAAAAAGCTGTGTCACAATTTTTATAGCCGCATCAATTAAAAGTGGAAGATTTTCAATAATACAATTAACAAGTGTGTTTAGAATTTCAATTGCCGCATCAATCAGCATGGGAAGATTTTCAATTATGCCATTCAGCAACGCAATAATCATCTCAACAGCTGCTGAAATAATCAGCGGTAGATTCTCCATAATCGTCGAAATTAGAGCGTTCAAGATTTCCATTGCCGCACTTATAATAATTGTGATATTTTCGATAATACCCGTAATCAATGCCATTAAAATTTCAATTGCTGCCGAAATAATCAAAGGAAGATTTTCTGTTATTGCTGAAATCAGGAAATTCAAAATCTGAACCGCACAGTCTATCAAAGTCGGCAGAACAGCTATAATTCCGGTGATTATCGTTGTGAGTATCTGAGGTGCAAACTGCAATATTGCCACAATGGCTTGTGTCAAGCCATTTATAAGTGCCGTGATTATGTTGACTGCAAGTGGCAGAAGTTGCGGAATTGCGTTGATAATTCCAGTTATGAGACTTTGAAGAATTAAAAGTCCTTGGTCTATGAGTTTAGTAAGATTATTTGTAATTCCAGTTATCAGGGTCTGAAGAATTATAAAACCTTCGTTCATAATTTCCGGCAGTGCCTCAGAAATCCCATGAATAAGCCCTTGAATAATCGGCAATGCGGTTTCAATCATTCTTTTACGTGAATTCAAAAAACCATTAATCAGAAACTTTATGATTTCTCCGGCTTTTTCCTGAATTTTCGGTAAATTTTTCTGTATACCGTCAACCAGATACTCAATAATTTTCTTGCCATTCTCAATCCAGCCACCAATTACACCGCCAAATGTTGAACCTGCCTGTTTTACGGCGTTTATTATCCCGTCAAAAATTACTGAAATATCGCCGTCTGCCGAGTTGAGAGCGTTGACAAGTGTGCTTATCGCACCAGCAATTCTGGTTGAAAACGCCGCTTTTGCATCAATCGTAAAACTTCCGATAGAACGTTTCAAGCCCTCAATTGCACTACCAATATCATTAAATTTGACTTGTTTTATAGTGTCCATTGCGTCGCCGGTGGCGTATGCACCGTCCTGAATGTCAGCAAGAGAGGCGACTGCGTCAACGCCCAAATCCTCCCACATCGTTCCGAAAAGTGCCACACCTGCGGCATCACGAGCAATAGGGTCTTCCATTGATATCAGAGCGGATACTGTTTGTTTAAACGCTGTTTTGGCTGTATCTCCGCCCTGTGTGAACTTCCAAGCCATTTCATCAGCATTCAGCCCAACAGCCGCAAATCCCTCTGCTGTTGATGTCGAACCGTCAATAGCACGGATTGAAAATTCTTTTACAGCATCACCAACTTTATCCAAGTTCCATGCACCATTTTCCGCACCGTTCTGGAAAATCTGAAACATATCATCAGCAGTAAGACCAAGTTTAGAAAACTGTACAGAATATTCGTTGATACTGTCAATGAGTTCGCCAGAGTAGTCAAGACCATTCTGAGCCCCGTTTGCGATGAGTTCCATGGCATATTCGCCAGAAATTCCAAAATTATCGACCATTGCTTTTGCGGCACGAGTACTTTCGGCTATATCGTATTCAAAAGTATCACGCAAAGCAAATGCGGATTCTGTGATTGTCTGGAGTTGGTCAGCCGGAAGGTCACCCAGTTGCTTTTTTACGTTCGCAACAGCATTGGCGACATCGTCATAGCTTTCGCCATAATTGTCCGCAAATACGCCTTTGGCGACGTCCTTTAAGCTTTCGAGTTCCTCGCCCACAGCACCAGTTGATATGGAAAGCTGATTCATCGCTTTATTATAATCGTCTCCAGCAGTCAGCATTGATACAAAACAGTCTTTTGCCTTGTCTGCAATTCCGTAAATTGCCTGTCCTGCGGCATTTGCGGCAGCAACAAAAAAACCTGAAAAGACATTCATTTTGCTTTCTGCTGTGTTGTTGACAGTGTCCAGACCTCGACGAACGTTTTCTTCCATATCGTCCATGCCGGCAGTTATGCCCGATTGGTCGACTCCGGCGTAAATTTGCAAATTATCATCATAAGCCATGTGAAATCACCTCCCTAAAACGAAAAAATTTCACCTGTTTTATCTGCCGAAATAGGTTTGTGCGGGAATGCTATTGTTTTTTTGATTTTCAGAATCTGTTTTTTGCGGTCTTTGTCCTTGATATCAGAAATTTTAACTTGACGATATGCAATGCGTTTTTTAATTGGAGTATCTTCGGGTAAAGATTCAAATAATGCCGAAAATTCCCACCAATGCATATATTCGATGCGAATTAAATCGATTCCATAAACCTGCCGGAACGCTCCGAGAACATACGCCGAATCATATAGCCATGAAAGTGTTGGGATTTCTGAAAGTTCGTTTTTTTGTGTACCATCGGGACTTTTTTTAATTCCTGAACACGATGCAAAATCAATCAATGCATTATAAGAATCAGCAATATTTGTCGGTATTTCATCAGAAAACCACATTAGAGCAGTCAACATTTTTTGTTTCTGGTCAAATTCCGAATCTGACATCATGTCAAAAAACGCTATCCAGTCACGGAAATCAGTAGTTATTTTATAGAATTTCCCCGATACTTCAATAGCATCGGGGAGTCCCTCAAACAGAATATTTATCATCGTCTTTTTGGTGCGTAGCGGCGAGAGATTTCGGATATTCGGCTTTCTGATTCAATTTTCTGTCTGTTTATGACTTCAAGCAATGATTTGAATATTTCGTCATATTTGCGACTGTTGTCGTTTATTCCAGCAAAAAGTTTTTCCGATGTTCCCTCGCCCAGAAATGTATCATAAAATTCACGGAAAACCTTGCAATAAGTGCGAATTTTTTCAGAAATATTGTTAACTTCAATGTTTTGGGAATTTTCAAGGACTTTGAGGGCAGAAAGATATCTCTCTGCCATGTCTGCGTCTTCCATGTCAATTTCAAATTCACAACCATTTATTTCCCATATATAGCTATTTTCCATGAATTATTCCTCCTTTAAAGAACTTTCAAGCGTATCATCAGCAACAGTCAAGTCTATTGTGTAATACGTACTTTTTTCGCCGTTTTCAACTTCGATTGAAAATGTTGAGTCTGCTGAAAGACCATTCATTTCATATACAAGTTTGCCGACACCTGACGCCATTTTGATAGGCGTAAAATAACCCATAGCACCTGGGGTACTTGTACTTTTGGTTACTCTGTACAATGTAATTGCAGATGCTGCGGAATATGCTGTTGCAGTAATTGTGAAAGGCGTACTTCTAACAACTTTGCCTATAATGTGCGTTGAACCGCCTGAAACTATTGGGTCACGTGTGCCATCACCGTCTATTACAATTTCAGCCATGGTGCGGTATGTGGTCTGACTTGTGTCGACTGTAATTGTCTGCCAGTCGTCTGTAGATACTACAGAACAATCGATTAAATCGCCATTAGTTTTGAAAGTTCCGGAATATGTCAAGCAATCAGTACTATTTCCACTCGAATCAGGAATTACAGTATATTCACGCATTTTTGCGGATGCAGTAGTGCCCCCGCCTGAAAGGTCAACTGTTACAATCGAACGTTTTGCCAAACTTCCGATGTATTCGTTTTCAGTGATTTTTACAATATCGGCAAGTACTTCATTGCCTGTATACTGGTCAAAATTGTATGAAATCGACGGAGAATAGCCGACAATATCGGTTCTTTCAAATTCCTCGTCGACGTACTGACGGCTGTATTCCTTTGGATTTTGCGAATAACTGAGGTCTGTAAATCCTTCCATACGCTGATAAGTGCCGGAAGGCAATTTCCAGAATGCCAGTTTTTTAGGACGTGTAACCAAATTTGATTTACTTAAATTTTTACCCATTATTATACCTCCTGTCCTGATAATAGACAAAATTTAGCTGAATTTGATAACGTGCAGTACTGTCAGCGGCATCAAAAACATATCCGCCCGACTGCACTTCAATGTACTGTGGGACTCTGTATTCACCAAGTTCCGGAAGATTTCCGGCGTTGGATTGTGTTTCAATCCAGTCTGCGAAATCTTCATAAAATCCTGAATTTGCGATATTTTGCAGAGTGTCCGCACCATATTTTTCACGACTTGCGAAAATAAAATTAAACTGCCTAAGTGAAGAACCGTCGACATATTGCCGTAAAATTGGATTTGTGATTTCACCGTCAATGGTGTATTCGATTTCAGTATCTCCCAGACGGTCAACGTTGAGTAAAACACCGTTTTTCAGCAAAGGACAGCCCGAAATAAACTCTCTTATGCTTTCAATAATCGACATTCAATCACTTCCCGTTAAGAATTTTGTTTGCATTTTTAATTATATTTTTGCCTTGAGATAACCACATTCTTTTTACCCATTTTCTTCCACGTTGTACAGACGACTTCCCAGCGAAATACTGGCGTTTTGCGTACGGTGTGGTGTACTTTATAACGCCTGTTCCGATGCGTGTTCCTGTGATTCCGGAACGTTTTAGCGAACCTATTTTCAAAGGGACATAGGGTTCAGAACGCTTGATAATCTCACTATCAATATACATCTGAGTACGGTGAATTTTTTCCGGATTGACGCCGTTTATATTGATTTTGTATTTCCATTTCATTATTTTGCGGTCACCTCAATATGCTGAACTTTTCCCGAACCATAGCGGAAATCCTTTACTTCCATAACAGTCAGATTTCCATGTTCATCAACATCGCCCAGACAAATATAATCGTCCTTGCACGGAATGAAACTTTTAAGCGATTTTTCGGGAATAATACACAATATTTGATTGCTTTCGGTCATGCCTTTGCTGCTTTCGGACTGTCCGGAAGAGTTTTCCCAGTAAACGTCATAAAACAGGTATTTTTCCCATACCGGAAGACGATTTTTGACAGTTTTATGGAAAACCGTTATAACTTTTGTGTTTGTGAACATCATTCCACACCCCTGTAAAGCAGTCCTGTGTTGCCTAAATAGCGTAAAACCGTAGATTTCAGCGACTTTTGAAAATCTGAATCAGTCATTGAAACTTCCTGAACATAGTCAAGCGGATTCGCTCTTGAAACTGAGTAGGCTCCTATGCTTTCAGAAATTTCGGGCATATTTTCACGATTAAAAACACCGATATTTCGTTTAAAAAACAGTTCTGCCAAAGCACACACACATTTCTGAATTTTGATTTTATGACGGTTCAGAAGTTCTTCATCGGCAAGACGGTCAAAAGTTGCGGTATCGATAAATTCAGAGGCACGCTCCGAAAAAGTCCGGAACGTAGCCTCATCTGTGATTAAAATCCCCTTAAAAGTGTCCTGATAAAACGAAAAATCGGTATACATCAGGATTCAACTCGCTTAACGTAAATAGTTTGTGGCTTTGAAATTCCGATACCGTAGACTTTTCTGCCCTGAACAGCTGAAGAACCGATAAATTCATTGGTGAGGTCTTTGATTCCGACCGGAACAGACCATTCCTGAACACGATGACACCAGTTCGGATGACCGCAGATAAACTCAGTGGAAGTCTTTTTGCTTGTGACAATTTCTGTGTTTTCAAACATGGTGTTATTACTCTCAAACACGTTATATCCTGCGATTCTTCCGACAACGCCGTTTTGAACAAGTTCCTGTGAAAGGTCACCCTGTCGGATAAAATGGTCATCAGACATAAGGACTTCCATGAACTCTGGAGACGCAATAAGCCAGCGTTTTCCGTCGTTTGGAACTCCAAGACGACTCTGGACACGCTTTGCGGTAAGGACTTGTTTGTAAGCTGTTGTATCTGTACAAGCTGTTTTTGAGGTGGCTACGGTGATTCCGGTGGTTTCTTCAAGCTTTCTGATTGACTTTGTATCCATTGAAAGTCCAAGCGAATAACCAGCACTGTCAAGGCGTTCTGCGATGATTCCGTCCGGAACTGAAACCGCATCAAAGCCGTCAATCATCTCGTTTACGGCTTCATCAACGTCTATATCAAGGTCAAAATAAGCTGTTGACCCCTGCGAAATCGTTGCACCGGTCTGCTTGTTATAGGTCTTGACCTCAACTTCTGTGTCCCTCACCGGAATTTTAACTTTTCCTGCCTTTGGGTCGCCTTCGTAACGGTTGTTAAAAATAAGATTATCCTTTGTGACGAGTGTGTTTCTGAGTTTTGCATCAACAAGTGATGAATAGCGTTCCTGTGCGATATGTGGCATAATTTTAGTCCTCCTTATGATTTGAGATTAGGGTTCATGCTGTAAAAAGCCTGTTCCACTCCGGAAAGCTTAGTTACAGCATTTCCCGTCGGTGCAATGAAATTTCCTGTATCAGCGACTTTAAAAGCCTCTGGATACTTTTCCTTGAACTGCTTCACAACGTCGTCGCCGCCGATGAGCTTGTCGCCGTCAAACTTCAATTCTTTGCTGATTATAAGGTCAGTGACGTGCTTTTCGTAGATGTCGTCCTTCAGACCTAAAGACTTCACAAAATTTCCGACTTTAGTCTTGTGTTCAAAGGCTTTGCGGTCGTTTTCAGACTGCTCCCACTTCTGTTTGTAATCCTCGACTGATTTCTTGATACCGTCAATATCCATGTCTTTATACGACTGGATTGTGTTGTTTGCTGTTTCTAGTTTCTTCACTAGGGCGTTATATTCCTTCTCAGAGTAGGTCTTTTCTGTCGGTTCTGGTGCGTTTTCTGCCTGATTGTTTTCAGGTGCTTTGGTTTCTTCTGCCATTGCTTTTTCCTCGCTTTCTTAATTTTGGGTATAAAAATAAGGCTTGCAAGCCTTTATTTGCGATATTTGTGTGTTTATTTTTTTGAAAGCCTTTTTATTATTTCGTGTTCTCGCTGACTTAACTGCCAGCGTTCTACTTTTTGCAATTCTATTTTTTGTTGCTCTATTTTTTGTTGCTCTATTTTTTGCAATTCTATTTTTTGTCGTTCTGCGGTTAATCTTTCACTTAATAATAAACCACAGCCATATATACCTTTTTTGCTTTTCTTTTGTGCGTCAAGTGCCACAATTCTTGCACTTTCATCTCTTTGGATAGTAAATTCTATTCCATATCTGCTATAAGGTGATAAACTTGCTGCTGTTACTACTTGTACGGGATAGCTGTATTTTGGAAGTTGTTTTTTTGTAGTTGCAAGATATGTTTTGTTTGCGTTATCAACAATATTGTATAAGTCTGGTTCGGTACGCATTCTTATGTTTGATGGCTCTAAATTGGTTACAAAAGAAGTATTGACAATTGCTCCATTAGCATAAGTAATGCTCACACCCACGGCTAAAACAGTACAATAGTCAGAATACCGCATAACCCCCACAAGTGCGGGAGAAAATAAAAAAAATTTTATGTTATTTTTGACATAAAATTTAATGATTTCGGCAAGTTTTGAAAACGGTGGATTATCTACAACTACTTTGCCACTATAATTATGCTTTACATAATCACCACCTGGATAGAAGGGTCTTGTGAATGCTTGCATATCAATTTGGTACTTCTGTACAACCCATTCTGCTACTGCATTGTATATATTTTCAGGCGTATAACAATCGTCTGTCGTTTTCTTCGGTTTAAATTTTTCTATAAATCTATCGTAATCTTCAAATTTTTCTTTATCTTGACTTGTTGCTGACATTTTCTCACCACCTTTCAAGCGTAATTAAAACGCCCCTTTAAGAGCGTTTTAA
>CAZTUV010000026.1:0-5072 GCA_964616595.1 uncultured Alistipes sp. | reverse complement strand
CATTTTCTCACCACCTTTCAAGCGTAATTAAAACGCCCCTTTAAGAGCGTTTTAAAGTTATTTTTTATTACGATATTCTTCAGCAAGTTGCTTTATTCTTTCGTTGCATTCCTTTCTGAATATCATTTCCTCAGGATATTGTCCTCTCCCTTTTATTGGGCGTTGTTTTCGTATTTCTTTCATTTTATCATCATATTCTTTACTTATAGCACGTGCTTTTGCTTTAAACTCTTCAATCAAGTTATTACCTTTTTGTTCTTCCATATTTTATACCCACCTTTTCACAAGTTCTTTTTACTATCTCATGTTGGTCATCTTCATCTGATATAATTTTAAACTCTTCAGTATTAAGCTCTTCTTCTTTCAATATACCTATTTCATATAGATGTCGATTATATCTTATACTTTCAACTTCTTCTTTAGATGTTTGATAAGCATCATATAAATCATCTTCAGAAATAACTTCACCAGAAAACAACATAGAATAACGATATTTTTCGTCAAATGCCATTGATATTTTTGAAACGTCTGCAATACTTGATTTCAAATCTTCATAACTGAAAGAATATTGGCTTTCTCCAGTTACATGATTATGCTCGTTTATACTGCCTTTCATCAAATCGCCAAGCATTTCAGTATTAACCAAATCAAGTTCACCATGAACTTCATAAACATCGCCATTAACAGTGATAACACGACAATGTTCAATATCGCTATCTTGATATTTCTTTTCAAACTCCATCAACGAACGAGCAACAGCTTTTTTGTCATTAAAATCAATTTTTCCAACTAATTCACCATAGTGACCATCACTGTCAGTAAATATAGCTTTTCCGTTTCCTCTACCATTAATTATACCTCTTGTTCTAGTAGAAGTCAAGCTATTTCGGCTATTTTCTTTCGGATAATTCTGCTCTCTGAAATAATCTCTGTCCTGACCGGTCTGCTTGATGAAATCACGCATCTTTGCCTGCTTGTCTTTGACGAGAGAATTTGAGTAATTCAGACTGTCCTGCATTACTTGTTTCAAATCTGGGTCTTTGGCTTCCTGAACAGCAACTTTAAAGGCGGACTGTTCACGCTTTGCGGAACGGATTTCTCTTTCGTAACGACGTTGGATTTGTGAAATCTCGTATTGATTGTACATTTTGCCATTGTATTCAATATTTCTTTCATCAAGCCTTTGGAGTTCTTTTTTTGAATAGTTCGGGGTGGAATAATCCTCGAAAAACGGATACCAGTCATGCCGACAGTTCCAACCACCAAAGCCGTCGCCCTGACCGTAGCCAATCTGACGGAGCGTCAGAACTTTTTTTCCCTTTATAGTACGTCCGGCGTTTTTTCCCGACAACGAAACAAGCTGTCCCTGCCACTTTGCGTGGTCTGGTCTTGCACCAGAATGTGCAGATATTTCCATGAGGTCACAGCCTGATTCCTTGGCGTTCATGATACCGATTTCACGGCAAGTTTGCCCTACGCTTGTCAGAACGGCACGTCTCACGGCAACGTCAATTCTCTCTGTATGTCCCGACGGATAAAGCACCATTGCACCGTTTTTAGCTGTCATCTGAACTGCCTGTTTAATTGCCTCCTGATAGCTGAAAGCACCGCTTGTGACCTGCATATACGCCTGATTGCAGGCATTTATGTATGCCGTCTGTGAAGTGTTTGCAGTGGTTAAGGTGAGATTTTTCATGTTGCCAAGAGTTTTCCTGTAACCGGCTTCCAAAGTCTGACGCATTGCCGGAGATTGCCGAATATCAACCGGAGTAAGACCGTTTTCACGGTAGACTTCGTTGTCAATGCTAACCGTTTCAACGCCTGCGTCCTCAAATAAAGCCTTAACGTGCTGACTTGTTGCATCAGTCTGACCGGCGATAATATTCAAAATATCGTCATATAGTATTCCGATTTCTTGAAGCTGTTCAATCTGGTGACGAGCGGTTGCAGTGACTTTTCCTGTCTTCATAATCCGGCGGACAATATCAGAAATTATGTCATCTTCGAGCTGTTCATAAAGACTTAGAATATCATCTGCACAACCCTCATAGTATTCTGGAGACAGCATTTATACGCCTCCAAAAAGTCCGTCAGACTGCGGAATATACTCACTTGCTTTGCTTTCATCACAATGAAAATACCATGAAATAAACTTTTCTTTGGTGAGGATTCCAGCGTTCACCATCTGCAAGCGTCGCTGAAATTCTTTGTCGGTGTCTTCAAGAACAGAATCGCCCCACACGCACGACAAAACCGCATCAGACTGCGAAAGTCCGAAATATTCAGAATAATAATTGAATATGTAAAGGACGTTTTCAAGCGTAAATTCGAGAACTTTCTGGATTGCTGAAACTTGCGTATATGAACGCTGTTTTGATGCCCTGATTTCCTCGGCGGTCTTTTCCACTGTCTGTGGGTCTGAAAGCGTTCCGTAAGCTAATCCACAATTAAATTCGATTCTCTGAAAAATCCTGTTAAGACCATTAAAAAGCGAAATATCACGAATTTCTGGCGAAAACGTTTCTATGAAAGGCTTTTCAGTTGCCTGAATGTCATAAGTTCGGAACATACGTTCACGACCTTTCGGTAGAATAGGCTTCCCGTTCTGATTATAGCGAAAAATATCCTCAGTTGCGTCAATCGCTCTTTCGCCGCTTTCAAATTCCCAGATTATGCGTTCCCATTGAGCGTCCGCCTGATGAATGAGTTCTTCAGAACTTTCATAAACCGAAATTCCGAGTGGATTTTCATAATCTATGATGTTCGCAAACGGCATTCTGAAATACGCAAAAAGCGGTCTGTCAACATTTATCAAAACTGTGACTTCCTGCATTCCGTTCCAGTTGGGGACTTCCGACAGCGAACACAGTGAGCCGAGAGAATCCACAGAATTACTCCGGTAGCACTGATTTCTGATTATGCAGACTTTTTTCTTCGGGTCAAACCGGTGAAACTCAAGCCTTGTATAACAATTTTTCCCAATAACAAGTTGTTCCGGAAAAACTGCTGACGTGATTGTGTCCTCTGAAAAATCCACAGCAAAAAAACTTTCCGGAAGTACGGTATCAACATAAATCCTTCCGTTGGAAAGATATGGCTTTATGATGATTCCGCCCATTGCACAAGCCTGTTCAACCATGATGGGAAGTTTCGGACGAAATTTTTCAAACTGTTCTGATATGTAGTTGTCTCCGACGGCAGAAATTTCTGTTTCTGCAAGAACAAGCCTCGAGAACTCTCTCGAAATCGCAGAAGCAAGGCAAAGGCTGATAATTCTTTCACTGTTCCACGATGCTGAATTTCTGTATAAATCGCTCCATTTCCTGATTGATTCTTGCATTTCTGGATTACTTATAGTCTGCACTCTGAGAGCCGACGAAACCATTTCAGCACTAATCATTTTTTGCCTCCTTTCTGCCGATTTCTTTTAACGAATGGTGCATTGCAGTGTTCACAAAGTACCTCATATCGTCCATAGCGTGGTCATTTTCCTTGATAACGGCATCTTTTATGGATTTTTCGTCCCAACGATACAACGAAAATTCCCTGATTATATCCTTACAGCACTCACAAATGAAAATCCTGTCATTTTCGAGGAGTGTCATGGTGTTTCTGATGCCGTCAATTACGCTGTTGTTAGCTTTTCTGACTCTGAATTTGTTATGCCTTTTGATTGTAGTGATGAAACTTGATGCTGACGGGTCAATGATTACGTGCTGAATGTTGTAACCATCTGCAAGCTTTTCGAGTTCCGAATAATATTCTTCATCGGTTTTTTGAATGCTTTTTCGACGACCATCGTAATAATACTCTTTCAGACGGATAGCTTTATCCTTTTCGACTACCCACAGTCCCATTGAACACGGGTTCAGCGTGCCGTAATCGACGGATATATAATAGGTCGCCTGACTTGACGGAATGTAATTTTTGATGATATGACGGCTTTTGTCAAACACCGCACCATAAACAAGACCTTCAGCAAGAACCCATAACCCTTGAATATATCGCTGATAAAACACTCCCGAATACATTCTGTCATATCTTTGTTTAACTTCATCGGAAAGACTGTAATTATCGTCCATTGTGAAGTGTAGGTGCAGACGATTTTTTTCGGCTGTTTTTTCGGAATTTTCATCAACCCATTCCTTGAAAAACCAGTGTTCTGAGCTGTCTGGATTGCAGTTAAACCAGAGTTTAGAACCGGTTACCGAACATCTTGCGAGAGCCTGTTCAACGAAAGAACGTGGCATTAAAGCTACCTCATCAAGAAGAACTCCGGCAAGAGTTATACCCTGAATTAACTGATAACTTGACTCATCTTTGCCACCGAAAAAATAGTATCTGTTTGAACGATTATTCAGCGAAATATCAACAAAATTCCGACTTAAATTGACTTTGATTTTCACGACGCCTTCAAGCCATTTCTGCATCGGAGTTATAACATTTCTTTTCAATGAATCTATAGTTTTTCCGCAAAAGGCAAAGTTTTCATTGTTGAAGTTTTTCATGCTCCACAACACAAATCCGACCGTCATTGACATTGTTTTTCCGCTTCTTACAGAGCCGTCACAGACTATTGCATCATAGTTTTTTGAATCCGGCTGAGCCCACCAGAGCATTGATTTAAGCTGTTTCGGAGACAATTTTTCATACATCATTTAAATTCACCTCCGATTATTTCCAAGAGGTTTGAAAGCTTTTTGTCTTCAGAATTTGCCGTATCACCCGAAATAACGGCATTGACAGTTTTTGAAATTTCAGTTTCAGCATTTATTAAATCGGCGTTATTTTTCAGGAATTCATAAAGTTCAAGATGACGTTTCCGAAATTCCTCTGAAAGTTTACGGCGTTGCTTGGGTTCGGAAGTGTTTAAATAAATTTTTAAGAACTGTTTAAAGTCTGAAAAATCAGAGTTTTTTATAACATTTTTACTGTTTTCAAATTTTGAAATTCCGTCTGCTAACGATTTTATGCTTTGTTTTTTGATACTCAAATTCGTCATCTCCTTTCCGGCATAAAAAATAAGGCATTTAAACGCCTTATTTTGCCCTTGTATTTTTCGTGGTATAATT
>CAZTUV010000025.1:0-17295 GCA_964616595.1 uncultured Alistipes sp. | reverse complement strand
TAAATTTTTAACCCCGATGTCAAATCTGATATCGGGGTTTTTGGACAGGCTGAACGGTACTTGTTTCTTTAAGGAATAAGTACCGTTTTTTCATTATTTTTCATCGAAATTATCATTGTTATTAAAATTGGTGGAAACTTTAAGCGTGTTGCTTATTTTTGATTTTACAAACTTAATATTCTGAATATTTTTGGTATAATGGGATTCTGTTTCATTAAGCATTTTTGCAATTGCAAGTGCTGCATTCTGCTGAATGTTCTTTGAAGAATTTTGTGCTTTATTAATCATTTCAACAGCTTGTTTTCTTGCTTCAATAACTATTGTTTCATGGGATACAAGCTGTTCAGCCTTATCTTCCGCACGGCGAACAATATCTTCTGCACTTGCTTTGGCGTTACTAAGAATACGCTGGCTTTCCTTTTCAATTTCTTTTGCCTCTTTGAGTTCCTGATTTATATTTAAGCGTACATCGTTTACAAGTTCTCTGAGGCGGTCGCTATCGACAATTCTTTTGTGCTGAACAAGTGGAATAGATGGCGAATTGTCAAGTAATTCATCTATTTCATTAAGGATTTCTTCAATGTTCATAATATCTTACCTTTCTTTAATAAGTCGCTGTTGTATATTTTCAAGAATGGTTTCCGGTACAAAGTGACTTATGTCACCACCGAAATAAGCGATTTGCTTTACAACGCTTGAACTCAGATACATATTTTCTGCGGAAGTTGTAAGAAATACTGTTTCTGCATCAGCGTAAAGCTTTTTATTTGCAAGTGCCATTTGAAATTCGTATTCAAAATCGCTTACAGCCCTGAGTCCTTTAACTATTGCAATAGCACCGACGTTTCTGACATAATCGGCAAGGAGACCATCAAGAATATCGATAACGACATTATCCAGATTTTTAGTAACCGTTTCAATCATCAACATTCTTTCAGCGGCTGTAAAACTTGGTGTTGACTTTCCGGCGTTTCGTGAAATCAGCACGATAACCTTATCAAATAGCTTTGAAGCTCTTGTAATAATATCAAGGTGACCAAGTGTTACGGGGTCAAAACTACCTGGACAAACTGCAATTCTTCTCATTATTCAGACACCTCCGATGATTTGCAGAGTATAGAAACGTTGATTTTTCCATAACGATAAGTTTTTCGGAGTGTAAAACCTTCAGGTATAGATGGCAAATCAGCTTCTGTTTCGTATTCACAGATTATAAGACCGCCGTCATTGACCTTTTTGGCTACAAACGGAAGAATATTATCTATATGATTATGATGGTAAGGTGGGTCTAAAATAATTATGTCAAAAGTATTTCGTGTAAGCTTTATATAGTCATAGCTGTCACGGCTGATTACTTCAGATTGTCTTTCAAATCCCACAGAACGTAAATTATCGTTTATACAGCGGATAGCTCTTTGCGAACTGTCAACAAAAACAGCTCTTGACGCTCCACGGCTGATAGCCTCGATACCCATCTGACCACTTCCTGCGAAAAGGTCCAGTACATAAGTATCTTGAATTTCAAATTGTATAGCTGAAAAAACAGCTTCTTTAACTTTATCAGTAGTAGGTCTTACATCAAGACCTTCTGGGGCATTAATATGTCTGCCTCTTGCGATACCTGTAATAACTCTCATTTTAATATGCTCCGTAGCCACACATAATTAAAGTGCGGTTTTCCGCATTTACGGCATACGGACGCCGGATTTATATAAAATTTATTATAACTTATTTTGCGTTATTTGTCTATATTTTTTTAAAAAGATAGGCGAAAATCCACAAAAAAACATTTTTTTACCTGTAAAATATGACATAGATTATGATTATTGTCTGTTAAAATATTCAATTCCTCTTGTGGGTCTGAAATATGTTCTTATATAACCGTCGGTAGAAAGTACAACAAATTCATTTGACTGTTCTATATAGTAAACACCGTCACCATCTTCTGCTTCAGTTTTAAAGAGGGCATTTGGATTATTTATTACATCACTTGCACCCTTTTCGTAATCCTGAGCGGTAATGTAGTTGAATTCTGAAAATTCACCGCCATGTTTTTCAAAATGTTGGTTAAGTAGTTTTTGATTTCGGAAATGATATTCAATATAATTGTTATCATCGGTGAAGATTTCAGTAGTTTCTTCATAAAATATTTCTGTTAAAGGTTCGGTTATAGATTCAGTAATGATTTCCGTAACAGGTTCTGTTATTGTTTCTATGACAGATTCTATAATAATTTCTGTTGGAGATTCTGTAATGCTTTCTGTTGGGAATTCCGTGACAAGTTCATCAGTGATTATATCAGATGAATTAGTATTTTCAATATAAGAGTTTTCGTATGAATCTTCCTTGTTGATATTTAAAGTGACAATTCCTGCTAAAATAACTGCTATTCCAGAAATTATGCTTATTATTTTTTTGTTCATAATGTAATGTCCTCAAATTTTGCGTTTATTGATTTTGCAAGTTTAACAGGTGATAATTGTATCTGAGTTCCTATTTTTCCGCCGCTTATATAGAATAATGGCAGTTTTTCCGCTGAATTATGGATTATTGTAACAAATTGTTTTTTCATTCCTATTGGAGTGCAGCCACCACGTACATATCCGGTAATTTTATTTATATCTTTTACAGGAATAAGTTCAACAGATTTTTCACCTGCACTTTTTGCAGATTTTTTTAAATCAAGTTCCATCGCAACCGGCAATAGAAAACAATAATAATTACCTGTTTTTCCTTTGGCGACAAGAGTTTTGAAAGTTTCTTCAACAGGTTGTCCCAATGCATTGGCACAAGTTATCCCGTCTATAAATTCTTCACAATTGTATGATTGTACAGTATATTCTATTTTATTTTTTTCAAGAAAACGCATAGCATTTGTTTTGGTTTCTTTGCCCATGAAAAAATCACCTTTTTTCTGAATTTATTTTACTGTATATGCAACCACAGTAATTTTGTCGGTAAAGATTGTATTGTCTTGAAAGTTCAATTGAATGTTTGTATCCATCATGTTTTTTGAAATCCGAGTAAAGATATTCAACATTGTATTTATGTGAAATTTCCGCACCACATTCATTTATGAAAGTGCAATCTTTATGTGGGCTTATAGTAAGAGTTGTTGTGAAATAATCATAATTTAATAATGAAGCTTTTTGGGCAGTCATTTCAAGACGGTGGGCGATACATTTCTGACATCGTTCTCCACGTTCCGGAAGGTTTTCGAGTCCTTCAGCGAGTTCATAGAATATTTCAGGATTATATTTTTCTTCAATTATAGGGATATTAAGGCTTGTTTCATGAACAAAACGTTTAAGTTCATCTAAGCGGTATTCAAATTCGCTTTCAGGTGATATATTAGGATTGCAGAAATATAATGTTATGTTGAAATATTTTTCAATAAACATTAATGTATGGCTACTACATGGAGCACAACAAGCATGAAGTAATAATGATGGTTTTATATTTGACTTTTGAAGTTCTGATAATTTTTCATCAAGAATTTTTCCGTAATTTACTTTTTGCATTATTTTCCCTCAAGGTTTTTTAGAGCTTTTATTTCTTCACGATTTACTTTTATTTCAGCGTCTTTAAGAAGTTTTACTTCACTTCTGTCAAAAATCACTGGAACTTCAGATTTTTCAGTTTTTATACGAAGCTTTCCGGTAATAAGATTTGTTTCTTCAACACGTCCCTTATTTCCGTCCGGAGTAACGACGATTGCTCCGACTTTAGGTGTGATTTTAAGGAGTTCCTCATAAGCATTTTGTTCATTTTTGAGACAACACATTAATCTGCCACAAGTTCCGGAAATTTTTGTGGGGTTTAATGAAAGTCCCTGTTCTTTAGCCATTTTAATTGAGACAGGCTGAAAATCTCCCATGTAGCTTTTACAACAGAATTCACGTCCGCATATTCCGAGACCGCCAAGAATTTTTGCCTCATCACGTACACCGATTTGTCTGAGTTCTATACGTGTACGGAATATTGCAGCCAAATCTTTTACTAGTTCTCGGAAATCTATACGGTTTTCGGCTGTAAAGTAAAAAAGCAGTTTACTGTTATCAAATGTACATTCAACATCGACAAGATTCATTTTAAGTTTGCGGAGGATTATTTTTTCTTCACATATTTTAAAAGCATCTTTTTCTTTTTGTTTATTGCGTGTAAGAGTTTTTATATCATATTCGTTAGCTAATCTTATAACTGGTTTAAGTGGTGATGCAATCTGATTATCATTAATCATTTTGTTTGCAATTACAACTTCACCACATTCTATACCATTAGCGGTTTCAACGATAGCCATATCGCCCACATTCATCTGTATTTCTTCAGGGGAAAAATAGTATACTTTTCCGACTTTTTTAAATCTGATACCTACTATTTCTATCATTAATCATTCTCCAGTCTCATCATATTATTGTTTCTATTATTTCCGCACACATAGCGGACATTGCCAATGGAATATTTACATTACATTCAATAGTATGCCATGCACGTTCTATGCTACGATGTATATTTTCTGCTTGTTTTGAGGTAAGCATATATGAAAGTTCAATTGCTCCTTCACGAAAACAGCCGATATTTTCTGCTTCTGTATTTTGAGTCAGAACGGCAGAATCTCTTATTAGTTTATCAAACATTGACAGAACCGTTTTTATATTATTTCTGTCTTTCCCCAGAGAAAACAACGCTGTATCAAGTAAATATTCATCTTTTTTTATTATACTATCCGCAAGTGATTTTGTCAAATCCACTTGTTGACGTAAATCTTCATTTTTCATATATTCTATACAGAATCCTATATTGCCATGAAAACAGCTTATAGCTTTTTTTATTTCTGAGTGGCTGAAATTTTCTTCTATAAGTGCCTGTTCTGTTTCTTCTTCAGTGCATGGCGAAACTCCAAAACATACACATCTTGAAATTATAGTTGGCAAGAAATCGGCTTTTGTTTCAGATGTGAATATAAAGTATGCATAATCCGGTGGTTCTTCTATAATTTTAAGGAGTGTATTTTGTGTACGTACGTCCATGTTGTGACAATCACGAAAAATATATACTTTTCTGCCACTGTCATTATTTGGTTTTATAAAGGCATCTGAACAGATTTTTCTTGCTGTATCAACCGAATAACCACCAAGTTTACCAGATGTTTCGACATATACGACATCAGGGTGTACATTTTTATCAACATTTTTACAGGCACTGCATACACCACATGGCATATTATTTATCGGATTACGGCATATCAGCAGACTTGTATAAAACTTTGCCATAAGTTTTTTACCAGTGCCTTTTTCCCCATAAAATAGTACTGTATGTGCAGTACGTCCTGATTTGCACATATTGCAAAGATGCGAAATTAATGGATTATTTCCATATATTTTTTTCATAAATTTTACCTGCCAAAATAAATTTCAGGGCATGATTGCACGCCCTGTTTAATCATAATTCTATTTTACCACAATCACTTCAGAAATGCCATACTTTAAGAAAATATTTATTGAATTTCTGTCAATTTGTTCACCGCTTGCAACAATAGGGATAGCCGGCGGGCATGGAACTTTGACAGAAGCACATATTCGTCCTTCAGATTTTTCTACTGGTATGGTTTCACTGTCTGAAAATACCGCTTTGTGTATAGTAGTCACACGTTTTGGGAGAGTTATTTTCAGATTCATGCTGTATGGCTGGATTTTTTTGCATTTTGAAATTGCTTTTTTCAGTGTATCTGAAAGCTTTTTGTAATCGTTTTCTGTACAGACAGGTGACATAAGCAATATTACAAGAGAATCGTCAGAATATTCACATTCAGCACCATTGATGCGTAATTGTTGTGCAAGTTCATTTCCGTTGAAGCCACTTTCAGAAGCTTTTATTGTAATGTGAAACGGTTCACCATCTGCGAATATTATGTCATTTGCGAACTGTTTTCGGAAATCCTTAAGCCAGACTATATTTTTTTCTATATCGGAACGTATTTTATCTGCAATGTATTTATTGCATAAATCTAATGACATCATTATAAGGTATGACGGACTTGTTGAACCAAACATATTCATTGCCTGTTTTAGTAATGGAACATATTCCGATATGGAAGTATGTAACATTGATGCTCCGGTAAGTGCAGGCAGCATTTTGTGTGCTGAATCACAACACATATCTGCTCCTAAAGTTATAGGGTGTATATCTTCAGGCATAAATTTGAGATGAGCACCATGTGCATTATCAACAATAAGTCTTGCATTGTATTTATGACATATTCGGGCAAGCATGGAAATATCAGCGGTTTTTCCTGTATAGTCGGGTGAGGTGACATATAATGCAGACGGTTTTTCAGAATTTGAAAGAACTTGTTCAATGTCATTCGGGTTTATGTTGCCCGAAAGTATTCCGTCCGAATATTCTGGCATAATCCATTCTACATCAAGGTCAAGTAATGCCACAGAGTTCATAAACGCCCTGTGAACATTACGGATTGCAAAAATCTTTCTGTTTTCGGATTTCATTATGTAAAGCATTGTCTGTATACATAACGTTGAACCGCCTGTTGAATAAACTGTTCCGGCAGTGCCATAAAGTTTGGACATATTTTTTTCGCTTTGATGAATTATTCCGTCTGCCTCAAAAAGGCTGTCTGCTCCGAAAATTTCTGTTATATCGAAGGCATACATTGATGACAATTCGGAAATAAGATTTTTTCCATTGTGAGCAGGCATATGGCATCTTAGTGTATCTGAATCAGAGTATTCTTTTAAGAAATCATAAATAGGTGTATTCATATAAAAACTCCTTAAAGATTTTGTATTACTCTCCATAATTCCATAGCAGTGGAAAGATTTATACCAGCAGTTTTTGCCAGTTCTTCTGGAGAGACATTTTTAAGATTTTCCTTTGTCTTGTACTTTGTTAAAAGCTTTTCGGATTTCTTTTCCCCAATACCCTTTATGGAGGTAAGTTCGGATAGATAGGTTTTGTTTTTGTGTTTGGAGTGCATATAGTTTATTGAATAACGATGAACTTCGTCCTGTATACGGGTTACAAGCATAAATGCTGGTTGTAATTCGTTGATTTGTATTTCACGTCCACCGGAAGCTATTGCACGGGTACGATGTTTGTTATTTTTTACCATTCCAAAAACTGGTATATTCAGTCCCAGACTATTTATAAGTTCAGTGATTGTATTAACATGACCTTTTCCTCCGTCAAGTAGAATCAGGTTGGGAGTACGTATAAAATATTCATCACCCTCCTTATTTATAATGTGCATCAGACGGCGTGTCAATACTTCATACATACTTTCGTAATCGTTTTGATATTGGATTTGCTTTATATTAAAACGTTTATAAGCTTTTTTTAAAGGCTTGCCGTTTTCAAATACAATCATGCCGGCAACTATGGATTCATTAGAAAAATTGGAAATATCATATGCTTCTATATATTTTGGAATTTCTTTGAGGCACAGAATTTTTTTAAGTTGTTCAAGAGCTATAATTTCCTTACCGGTGCAGTTATTTTGCATAGCAATATATTCAGCATTATTATTGCGTGCCAGTTGAAGTAATTTCATTTGGTTTCCTTTTTTAGGAACGTTGAAAATTATTTTTTCACCTGCTTTATCACTAAGCATTTTTTGGATAAGTTCATAATCTTCCGGCAGATATTCGGTAATTATAAGTTTTGGAATATCTTTTTTTTCATAGTAATACTGAACTATAAACGAGTTGAGAATATCATCATCTGAATTATTTTCAAATTCAATTATATTTTTATCGTAAAGTCGGTTATTACGATACATAAGCACTGAAATATATATTTTTTCTTCAAATTCTGATATAGCTATTATGTCAGCGTTTTCGATTGTATTATCAATAATCTTTTGTTTTTCAGATGATTTTTTAATATATTCTATTCTGTCACGCAACAAAATTGCCTTTTCAAAATCAAGGTTTTCTGATGCCTGATTCATTTCTTTTCTTATTCTTTCTATTGATTCTGCACTGCCATTTTTTATAAAATCCTTTGCTTGTCCGATAGTTGACAGGTATTCAGAATGGTCTATATTTCCCATACAAACACCCATACAGTTTTTTATATGATAATTCAGGCAAGGACGGCTTTTCCTGAAATCCTGCGGGAAATTTTTATTGCAGGTTGGTAATTTGAATATTTTGTTCACTTCATTTACAGTTTCTTTTACAACAAGTCCGCTGGTATAGGGATTAGAATAAAAACCGGATTTAATTGTATTTTTTTCGGCAGTAATACGTGGATATTCGTCATCTGAGATTCTTATATAATGGTATCCTTTATCATCTTTTAAGAGAATGTTATATTTTGGCTGATGTTGTTTTATCAGGCTACATTCAAGTAATAATGCCTCATATTCGCTGTCAGTAACGATAAAGTCATAATCATACACGTTTGAAACCATAGCCTGTACTTTAGGAGTACGGTTGGAATTTTCTCTGAAGTAACTGCTTACACGACGATGAAGGTTTTTAGCTTTTCCTATATATATTATGTTGTCATTTTTGTTTTTCATGATATATACGCCGGACGACTTTGTTAAACCAGAAGTTTTTTGTCTTAAATATATAAGCCTTGTATTCATTAATTTACCCCCATATGAAATTAATAGTTAAAGAGATTCATCAGAAATAATATTGCAGAATCCTGTACATACGGATTCTGGCACGTGACATTACTGCTGATACTGCCTGTGGAGTAATCTGAAGTTGTTTTGCGATTGTCACAATATCAATGTCCTTGAAATAGTATAACATAATAATTTCTTTTTGTCTTGGGGTAAGTTCATTATTAATAACATTTAACAAAAGTTTTTTTAGTTTTCGGACAGAATCCCCTTCACTGTCACTTTCGAGTATGGCACGGATATTTTTATCAGCTTCACCGGTATATGTATCAGAGTAACTTTCACGTCTTGACACGTTCTTCAACCCTCCTTGCGTAATTTTGAAGATGTTTAACAATTTCTGTTGTCTGTTCGTATTCCGTATATAACAAACGGATACGCTTTTCAAGGTTAAGAGAGTCAATTGTGTCTGGTTGTCCGGATTTTACAAGCATATTACGTTGCTGTGTAAGGAACTTTATCCGGTTTTTAATCAGATTACAAGAAAGTTGATACTCCTTGATAAGTGAATACATAAAATCCCCCATTTCATGTGAATATAATCCCAAAAGAACATACGTTCTTAAATTTATGTAACTATTATAAGCTATCAATTTATGAATGTCAAGTGTCTAAGAAAAAATTTTTTATTTTAATATTACAATTCGACATAAATGAAAATATTTCGACATATAGCGACATTTTTGACTGTTAAATTTATTCGGTAAAAAATTTCCGGAAGTAGTGACATACTTGAAATTTTGTGATATAATATTTTTGTACCATATTTTTTTCAAAAGGACGTGCTGAAAAATGAATGTTAATTATGATGTTATCATTGCCGGCTGTGGTGCGGCTGGTCTTTATGCGGCAATAAACTTGCCATCATCTCTGAAAGTGCTGATTGTTTGCAAACGTGAACTTAGTCTTTGCAATTCATCACTTGCACAAGGTGGTATTGCCGGAGTTTATAATTCTCCTACCGACAATATTCAGTATCATCAGAATGATACTCTTATTGCAGGCGGTTTTAAAAACAATGTTGAAGCGGTTCATACTCTTGTAAGCGAAGCAGCACAGGATTTGGAACATATTATTAAACTTGGTGTTGATTTTGATAAGAATCCTGACGGTACATATCATCGTACACTTGAAGGTGGTCATAGTCATCATAGAATATTTCACCATGCTGATGCTACCGGAAAAGAAATTACTTCAACTCTTCTGGAAAATGTTCAGCAACTTGAAAACGTTACAATAATGGAAAATACTATTATTTGTGGAACTAAAAAAACTTCAACGGGTTATTCTGCTTTTCTGAAAAACGGAGACAACTATCAGACATATAACTGTCATTTTATGATTCTGGCAACTGGTGGTATAGGACGTGTTTATGAATTTACTACTAATTCTGCTATCGCAACAGGTGACGGTATAACATTTGCATATGAAATGGGAGCTAAAATAAAAAATCTTAGTTATGTACAGTTTCACCCGACAGCTTTCAATAATAGAGCTACACGTGAATGTTTCCTTATTTCAGAGGCTGTAAGAGGAGAAGGAGCATATCTGCTTAACTGCAAAAAAGAGCGTTTTATGCATAATTATGACCAGCGTCTTGAACTTGCTCCAAGAGATGTTGTTTCACATTCCATTGTCCTTGAATCAAGAAAACAAAATTCAACAGAATTTTTCCTTGATATTAGTTATAAAGACAGTGAATTCCTGAAAAACCGTTTCCCGATGATTTATCAGAATCTCCTTAAGCAGGGCTTTGACCTTACAAAAGAACCAGTACCGATTTTCCCATGTCAGCACTATCTCATGGGCGGTATTGATGTTGACAATAATTCTGAAACAAGTTTGCATAATCTTTTTGCCTGTGGAGAATGTTCACATACGGGCGTTCATGGAAGTAACCGTCTTGCAAGTAATTCACTTCTTGAAGCACTTGTATTTTCACGCCATGCCGCAGATTGTATAAAATCAAGGCTCAACGATGTTCCGGATACATTTGAAACGGCAGAATTTGATGCACATCTTGGCGGTGAACATATGCCAAAGGGTTTCCGTACAGAAACACGCCGCATTATGCAGAAAAGTCACTTTGTTATTCCAGATAAGAAAGAAGCTGCTGAAGGCTTTAAGCGTATCAGTGAAATAAGAGACAATCTTCTTAATTCCGGATATGTTGTCGATACAGACTACATTCTTGCCAAATCAATAGTTACGGTAGCATATATTATCCTTGGTGAAGTGATGCAATAATATATTAATTTTGAAAGGAAGATAAAATGAAATTATTACAATGCTATGTTGATAACATTATAACAACTGCTCTTATGGAAGATATAAATTATATCGATGAAGCAGCAGATAATCTTATTCCGGAAGAACACATAAGTTCCGCTTGCTATATTGCAAAGGATACGGGTGTTGTTTGCGGAATCGACGTCGCTGCACGTGTTTTTGAACTTGCCGGTGGTGATGTTACTTTTAACAAATGTATGAATGATGGCACAAAGGTAAAAAAAGGTGACATTATAGCTACTCTTGAAGGAAGTACATTGACACTTCTTAAAGGAGAAAGAACAGCTCTGAATATTTTACAGCATATGTCAGGAATCGCTACGGCTACTAATAAATGCGTTGAACTCGTTGCGGGAACAAAAGCCTCTGTTACAGATACAAGAAAGACACTTCCCGGATTAAGAGCATTACAGAAATATTCCGTTACAGTCGGTGGAGGTAAAAATCATAGATTTAACCTTTCTGATGCAGCAATGCTTAAAGACAATCATATTGACGCATTTGGCGGAATTACTCCGGCAGTTACTGCACTCCGTGAAAAAATCGGTCATACTGTCAAGATTGAAGTTGAAGTCCGTACTCTTGACGAACTCAAAGAGGCTCTTACAAACAAGGTAGAAATAATTATGCTCGATAATATGACCAATGATGATATGAAAAAAGCAGTTGAGATTACAGCAGGACGTGCTTTACTTGAAGCTTCTGGTAATATTACTGCTGAAAATATTCGTTCAGTGGCTGAAACTGGTGTCGATATAATTTCACTTGGTGCATTGACTCATTCAGTAAAGTGCTTTGATATTTCAATGAGGATAAATTAATAACAATTTCTGAAATCATCGTTTTTGATAGCTAATGTCGTTCAGTTTTCAGGATTTTTCAGCTATAATATAAACATCAAATACAAGGAGATGTTATTATGAAAAATCTTGATACAGTTTATGCAGAAAAAATTGCTGAGGAATATTCCAGCAAAAAGACTTCTAAAGTTGTTGCTTTGAAAAAGCTTGACCGCAAAGCAAAACAACCAGCAGAAATTTTCACTTACTCTTATGGGATAATAGGTGCTTTGATTCTTGGCACTGGTATGTGTCTTTCAATGGGGGTTATTGGTTCTGCAACATTGCCTTTTATGATTCTGGGAATAATTTTAGGACTTGTCGGAATCGGAATGGTTGCAACAAATTATTATTTTTATAGAAAACTTCTTGAAAAGGGTAAACAAAAATACGCATTTGAGATAATCGAACTTGCAAAGGAAATTACCGATTTAGAAAATTAATAGTGCGAGGGATAAAAATGAACAAGTCTGAAAGTAAATATTTTAATACTTCAAGACGCATGGACGAAGCACTTCTGTCATTGCTTTATGAAAAAGATTTCGATTATATAACCATAAAGGAAATATGTTCAAGAGCTAATGTTAATCGTTCAACGTTTTATTTGCATTATGAAAATATAGGTGATTTGCTTATGGAAACGATTCAGCTTGTAAATGAAAGATTTAACAATTCATACGCTGATAAAAGTTTTTCCATAGAAGGAAAAAAACGTGATGAATTATATTTGATGACGGAAGACTGGATTATTCCATATCTGAATTTTGTGAGGGAAAACAAATGCATATATAAGGTTGTACATGAAAAAGCATTTATTTTTGGAACTGAAAAGGCATTCATGAATTTTTTTAAAAATATTTTTTCTCCCATATTGTCAATGTATGGCGTTTCTGAAGACAAACATGAATATTTAATGGCATTTTATCGTAATGGTCTTACATCAATTATTATGAAATGGGTTGATAATGACTGTTATGAACGTCCCGAATACATTATGGGTATTATAAATATGATTTTTAGAAATCAAACAGCTGATTTGTGTCGAAAATTATAAAATTACTGCTCCGTAATATTCGGGGCAGTTTTTTTGTATCATATAAACAGTATATTGCATATAATAATACAAACCGAAAAGGAGGTATTTTTATGTGTGGAATTGCAGGAGCAATAAGTTTCAAGGAAGATATGCGTGAAGATATGAAAGTTTATGAAAATATGCAACACGCACTTCTTCACAGAGGCCCTGACCAAAGGGGAATTGTTCTTACAAAAGAAGTAGCACTTATTCATACAAGATTGGCTGTTATTGATATTCCTGACGGCAGACAGCCTATGACTTTTGAAAATTTTACAATCGTTTACAACGGCGAACTGTACAATACAAATGAAATACGCAGCGAACTTGAAAATCACTTTGATTTTGAAACACATTCTGATACTGAAGTTGTACTTAAAAGTTTTATTAAATGGGGCGAAAAATGCCTTGACAGATTCAATGGTATATTTGCATTTGCAATATATGACGAAAATAAACATAGACTTTTTCTTGCACGTGACAGAATAGGTGTAAAACCTCTTTTCTATTATCAAAATAATGATAAACTTATATTTTCCTCGGAAATACCAGCATTGCTTGAACACCCTGATATACCACATGAGGTGGACAGTAATGGTGTTGCAGAACTTATTTTAATAGCACCCGGAAGAACTCCATCTTGTGGTATTATAAAGGGAATTAAAGAAATTAAAGCAGGCCATTATGCTTATTATACTGAAAATGATATGAAAATTAGTCAATATTGGCGTTTGGAAGCTTACGAACTTCATGAAACTTTTGAACAGACTGCTGAACACGTCAGGGAACTTGTTATTGATTCTATACGCAGACAGCTTGTTTCAGATGTTCCTGTATGTACATTTCTTTCAGGAGGGCTTGATTCAAGTCTGATATCTTCTGTTGCTTCAAACGAAATGAGGAAAAATAATAAAGTTCTTGATACATTTTCAATAGATTACCGTGATAATGATAAGTATTTTAAAAAGAGTCATTTTCAGCCAAATAGTGACCCTGAATATATTCAGTGCATGGTTGACTACCTTGGTACAAATCATCATTGGACGGTTGTTGATACTCCTGAACTTGTTGACGCTCTTTATGATGCAACAGAAGCAAGAGGACTTCCGGGAATGGCTGATGTTGATGCATCATTGCTGATATTCTGCCGTGAAATAAAAAAATATGGTACAGTTGCATTGTCGGGAGAATGTGCAGATGAACTTTTTGGAGGTTATCCTTGGTACAGGGATAAGGATATCAGAATGACAGATGGTTTTCCATGGTCGCAAAGCACAGCATACAGAAAGAGCTTTTTATCTGATTATTATTCGGAAAAGATTAATTCTGATGAATATGTTTACAGTGCATACAGAAATACCGCCGACTATGCCATGAAATTACCTACGGACAGTCCACTTGAGTATCGTATGCGTGAAATGACTCAACTTAATTTTGACTGGTTTATGCAGACTCTTCTTGACCGTAAAGACAGAATGAGTATGTACAGTGGTCTGGAAGTCCGTGTGCCGTTTTGTGATTACAGAATTGCTGAATATTTATATAATGTTCCATGGGAATATAAGGATTATCAGGGAAGAGAAAAGGGTCTTTTGCGAGAGGCTATGAAAGATTGGTTACCGGAAAAGGTTCTTTGGCGTAAGAAATCTCCTTACCCTAAAACACATAATCCTGCATTTCTTGATGCAGTAACAAAAAAGTTATCCCTCATTATGGACGAAAGAAATAATATTCTTTTTGAAATGGTTAATCGGAAACAACTTGAAAAACTTTTGAAACATGAAAATTATATTCAATGGTATGGTCAACTGATGAACCTTCCGCAAACTATTGCTTTCTTTATACAGCTTGATTATTGGATTAAACGTTATAAAATTAAACTAATTTAAAAATACTTTCACAGTTTAGCTTGAAAAATTTTCCTTGACAAATTTATATAATAGTGGTATACTTTATTAGGTGTTTTTTACAGGGAAAACACATTTTTAAATTTTTATGATTTCAAAAGAAAGGAGCAGGCTAACTGTGAGTAATTCAATGAATCCCGAGTTTAAGATAAGAGAGGTAGCTGAACGAATTAGAGCCGTTCGTGAGTCACTGGGTCTGACTCCTGAAGAAATGGCTGAAAAAACAGGCGTTTCCGTTTATGAGTACCTTGCGTATGAAGGCGGTGCTAAGGATTTTAGCTTTACTTTTATCTATAAATTCTCAAACGCTACCGGCGTTGAAATAACTGACCTTATGGAAGGTGAAAGCCCTAAAATTTATAGCTACGATATAACAAGAAAAGGTGGCGGTCTGCCTATTGCACGCCGTAAAGGTATGAGCTATATGCGTCTTGCACCTAAATTCAGAAATAAAATCGGTGAACCATTTCTTGTTACAATCCCATATGTTGATGAACAGTTCAGAGTGCCTCACCCACATACACATGAGGGGCAGGAACTTGATATAGTTATTAGTGGTCAGCTTAAAGTCAGAATCGGTGACCATGAGGAAATCCTTTATGAGGGAGATTCAATCTATTATGACAGTGGAGAACCTCATGACGAATGGGCAGTGGGCAATAAAGAATGTAAATTCTATGCTGTTGTATTTGGAGTTAATCAGCCACACCATGCTTTACAGAATCTTGACCCGGTAATTCTCCCTGGTGTTACTAACTTTGACCTTGCTAAAGTTGAAAATCCAGTTATTGATAAGTTCGTTAAAACTGAAACCGATGATGACGGGGCTTTGAAGAAGATAAGCTTTACAAATGAAGAAACATTTAACTTTGGTTTTGATATAGTTGATGCTCTCGCTGAAAAATGTCCCGATAAAACTGCTCTTATCTACGTTTCCGATGATATGGAGGAAAGAAGATTTACATTTTCTGAAATGAAAAAGTATTCAAATATGACTGCTAATTATTTCCTGTCAAAGGGAATCAAAAAGGGCGATACTGTAATGCTCGTCCTTAAAAGACATTATCAGTTCTGGTTCTCTATAATTGCACTTCATAAAATCGGTGCAATAGTTATTCCTGCAACAAATCAGCTTGTACAACATGATTTCACATACAGATTCAAGGCGGCTGATGTTAAGGCAATCGTATGTACCGGCGAAGGTGATGTTGCTCATCAGGTTGACCTCGCAATAGAAGAATGTGGAATGAATATTAAAAGAATGATTGCTAATGGCGAACGTGATGGCTGGGATTCATTCGATAATGAAATGTATTCGTTCAGTGATGTATATGACAGACCAACAGACCCTGAAAAACTTTCATGTGGCAGCGAACCTATGCTTATGTTCTTTACTTCAGGAACTACTGGTTACCCTAAAATCGCTATGCACAATCATAAATATGCTCTCGGTCATTTTATTACTGCACGTTATTGGCATAATGTTGACCCGAACGGTATTCATTTTACTATTTCTGATACAGGCTGGGGTAAGGCTCTCTGGGGTAAGCTGTATGGTCAGTGGATGAGCGAAACTTGTGTATTTGTTTATGATTTTAATAGGTTCGATGCAAATAAAATTCTTCCTATGTTTAAAAAGTACAATATAACTACTTTCTGTGCACCTCCTACAATGTATCGTTTCTTTATAAAGGAAGATTTATCAAAGTTTGACCTTAGTTCTATAAAATATGCTACGGTTGCTGGTGAGGCTCTTAATCCGGAAGTATATAATCAATTCCTTAAAGCTACCGGCGTTAAGCTTATGGAAGGTTTCGGGCAGACTGAAACTACCCTTGCTATTGGTAATTTCGTAGGAATGACCGCTAAACCTGGTTCAATGGGTAAACCAAGCGTTCTCTATGATATAGATATCGTTGACCCTGACGGAAAACCTGTTAAAACTGGTGAAACCGGTGAAATCGTTATCAAAATTAATGACAAGAACCCTTGTGGTCTTTTTATGGGATATTATAACGATACTGAAAAAACTAACGAAGTATGGCATGATGGTATGTATCATACAGGTGATACCGCTTGGCGTGATGAAGATGGCTATTTATGGTATGTCGGTCGTGTTGATGATGTTATTAAATCTTCCGGTTACAGAATAGGACCATTTGAAATCGAAAGCGTTATCATGGAACTCCCTTATGTTCTTGAATGTGGCGTAAGTGCTGCTCCAGACCCTGTAAGAGGTCAGGTAGTAAAGGCTTCCATAGTTCTTACAAAAGGCACTGTTGGTACTGATGAACTTAAAAAGGAAATCCAGAACTATGTAAAGAAACATACAGCACCTTATAAATATCCAAGAATAGTTGAATTCAGAGATGAACTCCCTAAAACTATAAGTGGTAAGATAAGACGTGTTGAATTAAAAGGCTGATTTATAATTAATACCGGACAGTTGATGTATACTGTCTGGTATTTTTATTTTTCATGAAGTCATATAAATATTTATATAAGATAAAGGATAAATAAAAAATATTATAC
>CAZTUV010000024.1:0-17490 GCA_964616595.1 uncultured Alistipes sp. | reverse complement strand
TTATAATATATATTGATATAAAGAATATGGTGAGAGTGTAATGCTTATACCTGAAGACAGTAATCGAATTTTTCATATTATAAAAGGAAAACGGTGGTTAGCCCATTGGTTTTAGATGATTGGTAGTGTCACATCATTAAAAGTATGTGCAAATAAAGAACATGAATATACAGGATTATTTCGTTTGTGCGGTATTATGCTGTCAAACGAAACTTCCTGCTATTATATGCAAACTTAGTTTGGAAAATTTTACACCTATCGCTGTCTATTTTGGGCGGTATGTATGAATAAGAAAGGGAGTATGTAAACTATGAGCAATGATATGAATGAAAAAGATGTAAAAATACCTGCAAACAGTGTTGGTGAAGATTTTGATAATATGCTTGATTTTGATGATGATGACCCATTAAGTGCAACTAGTGTTTCCAAAAAAAGCCTTGTAATATTTTTTCTGATTGATACTTCAGGTAGTATGAAGGGTACTAAAATGGGCGAACTTAATACTGTAATGGAAGAACTTATTCCGGAAATACGCCGTGTAGGTGAAGCTGATACAGATGTGAAAATTGCCGTTCTTACTTTTGCTAATAGTGTTATGTGGATGTATTCAGAACCTGTTTCAATTGAAGATTTTGAATGGACTCGTCTCAGAGCAGACGGTGTTACAAGTATGGGCGAGGCTTTCCGTGAACTTTCTATAAGAATGTCAAGAAATAGTTTCCTTAGTTCTCCGTCTCTTTCATTTGCACCGGTCATATTCCTTATGACAGACGGCTATCCATCAGACGATTATAAAGCTGGTCTTGAGGCACTTCAAAAAAATAGCTGGTATAAATTCGGTCTTAAAGCTGCCCTTGGTATAGGCAAGGAAGCTAATGATGATATGCTCGCTGAATTTACTGGGACTAAAGATACTGTTGTACACGCTTATTCCGGTGGTCAGCTTGCACAAATGATTAAAATTATTGCTGTAACTTCTTCTCAAATAGGCAGTAAGAGCATGACTCTTGCTGACGATTCAAGTCATGAACTCAGTGCTCAGGATGTCTATGCAGCTAAACAGAAAATGCTCGGACAGCAGATTCAAGACCTTGTTAAATCACAAGATTATCCAGATTCTGTACCTTTCGATTCAGGCTGGTAATCTCCGAATATGTGCTGACCGAAAGGAGTGCTTATAAATGTTTAATGGTTTTTGTCATACCGTTATTGGTGCAAGCCATATCACAAGCGGTACTGTATGTCAGGATTCGTCAGTGTTCAGGACGTATGAAAATTATGGTATCGCTATTGTTGCGGACGGTCATGGAAGCAAAAAGCATTTCAGAAGTGACAAGGGTTCTGAAATGGCTGTAAAAGCAGCACTCGATACGGTTGAGGAATTTTATAAGAACCCTGATGCCTTTGAGGAAAGTTTTCTCAGTGACCCTGACAACATTATTAAAAAAATTGAAAAAAATATTATTTCACGCTGGAACAGGCTTGTAATACATCATTATACCCATCACCCATATACCGATAAGGAAAAAGAACCTTTTACTGAAAAAGAATTTAAACGTATAAAAGTTGAATCAGTTTATGGTACTACACTTATTGTGGCAGTTATGGGAAGAAAATTTACTTTTGGAACACAGATAGGAGATGGCAGTCTCGTGCAGATATGCGAAGATGCAGCCGCTGAAATGCCTATCGCTTATGAAGAAAGTGCTCCTGCAAATATAACTGCTTCAATGTGTAACAGTCAGGCAATTAATTATTTTAATAGTTTCTATACTATCGATGAAAAACCAATAGCAGTGTTCGTATCAACCGATGGTCTTTATACATCATTCAGAAGTGATGAGGATTTTTTGGATTATCATAGTATTCTTGCAAACCAACTTTCCAATATAGAATCTTTTAGTTTGTCAATTCGTAAGAACCTCTCCAAAAGAGCTAAGTGCGGAACACAAGATGATACTTCTCTTGCTTGTGTTTTTGATTCCGATGTATTGGCAGAAAAACTTGACGATTTAAGAGAACAGGTTGAAGTAAATAAAATTCATGCTTCTATGCGTAAGGCTGAACAAAAAGCACGTATGGAAAAACAAAAGCTTAAAAATACAATGAATAATGCTCGCTATGAATATGAGGAAAGTTTAACGGAATAAATAAGGGGATTTTATGAAAAATAAAACTAATAAAAAAAACGTATTTGTTATTGTAATTTGTGTAATATTGTTTATACTGTTCTTTGCAGTTCAGAGAGTTATAGTGTCAAATCCGAAACTTACTGGCATGACGGGAATCATAGCTCAGTTACATGTTATGATTTCTGTTATTCTGGTTCTTTTCAATAGAAAAGCCGGATTTATAACCGGAATTATACTTAATGCAATAAATTTTGTATCGGCAATATTTTCAGTGGTTGTGGCAGGTCAAAAACAAGCTATGCCATCACTTGCAATTTCTGTCTGCACTATAATAATTATGGCAATTATATACGGATATACCGTTAAAACAGACACAATGCATGATGAACTTATGAAAAAATATGAACAGGAAATCGAAAGCAAACGTATCTTACAAGAAAAAGATGAGGTTCTTTCTTATCTTGCATATTATGACCGACTTACACAAATGCCTAACAGACACTTATTTATGGAAAGCCTTGAAGAAAATATTCTTAATAAAAAAAGTGGTGCTGTTATTAGTATAAATCTCGATGATTTCCGCAGAATAAACAGCGATTTCGGAATGTCTGCCGGTGACCAGCTTATAAAAACATATGCTGAAAGAATTGAGAGGATTACAGGTAAAAACGATTTCTGTGCAAGAATTTCAGGTGATGAATTCGCTGTAATTCTTGATGAAAAAAATGATAATCAGGATATTGCAAACTTTGCCATGAGAATACAGAATATCTTCTTTGAACCTGTAAATATCGGCGATAAATCTATTGGGGTTTCTTCAAGTATAGGCGTTGCTTTGTTTCCGAAAGATGCTGACACAGCCGAAGATGTTCTGAAATGCTCTGAAACAGCTATGTTTATGTGTAAAAATAATAATAACAAAATATGCTTCTTTAGCCCTATTGTATAATACAGTTATTTCACGTTTCTTTGCGGAACGTGAAATTTTTTTGTTCTGCTGGCATTTTTTTATTGACAAATAGTCAGTAATGCAGTATAATTATAAGTATAAATAATATCAGGTAAACCAATTTACTTAATAATCAGGAGCATATATCTTTGCTCTAATAAAAATGAAAGGATATTGATTTTACGTGGAATTAGTTGAATTATATGACAAGGCTAAACAACTTGTTGAAGATGTGAAAAAATTCAGTCCCCAGATTGCTGATAATAATTACTTTTCCATTTGCGTTATAACAGGTAATAATGATAAGGTTTATGCAGGTGTTACAGGTATCAGAATAAACCAAGATGAAGTTATGAATGCTTGTTCAGAATATAGTGCTATTACATCAATGTTTGCTGATGGTTGTGTTGTTGCAAAACAATTGCTGATAGTATCTTTTGCCGATGGAAATATATGCCGTCCATGTGATGAATGTATTAAGTTATTGTATAAGTTCGATGAAAGCAATTCACAATGTGATATTGTCATTTCAATGGATAAAACAGTCAAGGCATTTACTATTGTGAATCCTTCTGAAGTGATAAAGGAAGATACAGATAATAGTCTTCCTGTTGAGGAAAATCCTGCATTTTCTGAAGAACCGGTAAGCGAAGAATTTAGCTTTGAAGAAAAATTCGGATTTGATTTCGATGATGTGCCGGCAACTCCAGTACATACACTTGCTGACCAAAATCAAGAACAGAAAACATCTAATCCTTATCCTGAACAATATCAGAATCCATCACAGATGATGAATCAGCAGTTTAATAATATGCAGGGCGGCTATGTACAACAGCAACCAAATTATCCGTATTCACAGCAGGGATATCAACAGGGTTATCCATACCCTCAACAGGGATATCAACAGGGCTATCCATATCCTCAGCAGGGTTATCAGCAAAATTATCCTCAGCAAAATATGCAGGGTTACCCTCAGCCAAATGGTATGAATCCACAGTTTGTACAGCAGGATATGGCATATTCACAGCAGTATCCATATGCACCTCAACAGCCTAATCAGGCAAATTTCCCGAACAATGCACAGCCTTACCCTCAAAGCAAAGTTAGCAGTCAGCCATTGCAGAGCGTATATCCACATACTCAGGCATCGGCATATACTTCCAGTCACTATATGAACAACAGTATCGGAAATAATTCGCAACCAGTAGGTTCAGTGCCACTTTCAGGTGAAGGTAAGTCCAAATTCAGACAACGTCTTAATAAGTATATAGGTGATGAAGCTCCTATTCCTACACCTTCTGCAACTTCATCTGAAGAAAATCTCTCTAAAGAAGATATTAAAAAAATGAACCGTGATAAAAAGAAAATGGCTAAAGTTAATGCTGATTTCAAAAAACGTATGAAAGATTTGGGATATTGATATTTTGAACTCTCCGTTGTTTTTGTGACGGAGAGTTTTTTGCGGATTTTTTTCTTCTACCTATTGGAATATGATTAATTTTGTGTTATAATAAGTTAAGTATATAATTGGAGGTAATTTATGCGAATACGTCATAAAGCATGGGCTAAGCCTGAACTTGAAGCTTGTGATTTCTATATCCATGATCCACAGGCTTTAAAAGGTAAGTGGTGTGAGGTTTTTGATGACCCTGAAAAACCACTATATGTTGAATTGGGGTGCGGAAAAGGCGGATTTATTTCTCAGATTGCTCCGGCACATCCTGAAATAAATTTTGTTGCAATGGATATAAAAAATGAAATGCTTGTCCTTGCTAAGAGAAAGCTTGAAGAGGCTTACAAAAAAGAAAACAGGTCACCAAATAATGTTCGGATAGCCATTCAGAATATCGAACGTCTTGATACCGCCTGGGACGAAAACGACCATGCAGATAGAATTTATATTAATTTCTGTAATCCATGGCCTAAGAAAAAACATAAAAAACGTCGTCTTACTCATACAAGGCAGTTACTGAACTATAAGAAATTCCTGCATGGTGAAATATGGTTCAAAACTGATGATGATGAACTTTTTGAAGAATCTTTTGAGTATTTCAGTGAAGCAGGATTTAAAATAAAGTTCAGTACATATGATTTGCATAGTGAAACAGGTATTGAAAATTTTGTGACAGAACATGAAAATATGTTCACAGAAGAAGGAAAGAAAATAAAGTTTCTTATTGCTGAGCCTATAAAGGAGTAATCTTTTTATGGAATATATTAAAAATAATGAAAAATTTTCTTTTGGTTTCGGAAACGAAAAAGTCGCCGGACAAGGAAATCTTCTTAATAATCATCAGGTTATGTCGGAACATTCAAAAAAGTTTCCTGTTGAAAAGGCTGTTACTATTGGTATACAATTGATTGCTGTTGCAACAATAACCAAATTGAAGTTTTTCAGAAAATAAAGGGAGTTTTGTAAATTCCTGTCAAGGAGTTGAGGAACAGAATTAAAATATTTAAGCATCATATACAATGTGATTGGAAACATGGCTACTACAATTTCACTGGTTTTAGACAATGGGTAGTTTATGATATTTGAAATCCAAAATATAGTTTGTGCTGACTTTATAGCAGGCAGAACTGTTGAAATAACCCTTGTCGGTTGAAATAGTCCAACATAACATAGGGTACAGTTGTTCAATGGTAAAATAATTTATTTTTCAGAAAGGAGAAAGCTACTCTGAAAAAACTTATATAGCATAAAAGGATATATGGTAAGCTGTATAGGATTTTTTGATATGGATATTTGTTCATATTTTGAGTGGCAGGTAAATAATTGAACTCTATATTGATAAAAAATATTCGTGCTGTTGATACTGAAAAAGATATAGTAACTGATGTTTTTATAGAAAACGGAAAGATTTCTAAAGTTGCTGAAAATATCAGTGATACAGCTGATAAAGTGATAAATGGTACTGACCTTGTACTTATGCCATCATTGTTTGATATGCATGTACATTTCCGTGACCCTGGACTTACTTATAAAGAAGATATACTTACAGGTTGTGATGCTGCACTGGCTGGAGGAGTGACAGGTGTTCTTGCAATGCCTAATACAAAACCACCTTGTGATAACCCTGAAACTATTCATTATATAATTGACAAAGCTAAAAATACTGGTGTAGAAGTTTATCCGGTTGGCTGTATAACTAATAGTATGTCAGGTGACGGACTTTGTGATTATGAAAGTCTCAAAAATGCTGGCTGTATATGTATTTCCGATGACGGCAGACCTGTTGAAAATGCTGAACTTATGCGTCAGGCTCTTGAAATGTCAAATGAAAACGGTTTATTAGTGGCGTCACATTGTGAAGACCTTAACATTATAAACGGCGGTATAATGAACAAAGGTGAAACTTCTGAAAAACTCGGCATTAAAGGAATGGACAGGGCATCGGAAGATTACATAACAGCAAGGGAAATTATTCTTGCTTCATCAGTTAATGCAAGGATTCATATATGTCATGTAAGTACCGAGGGAAGTACTGCTATTATACGTTTTGCAAAATCAAGGGGAATCAAGGTTACTTGTGAAACCGCTCCTCATTACTTTATGTTGACAGATGATTTACTTAACAAACGTGATGCGGATTATAGAATGAATCCACCATTGAGAACGTCTGAAGATGTAAAGGCAATTGTTGAGGGAATAAAAGATGGTACTATTGATTGCATAATTACTGACCATGCCCCCCATACGTCAGAAGAAAAAGCTGTTTTTGAAAAAGCTCCCAATGGCGTTGTGGGTCTTGAAACCTCACTTTCAGCAACACTTACAGCACTTTATCATACTGGTGAAGTAAGTTTACAGAAAATTGTCGAACTTATGTGCGTAAATCCAAGAAAAATACTGGGACTTGAGATTCCAAAAATTGAAACCGGAAAAACAGCTGACCTTATTATTGCTGATATTAACAAGAAATGGACTGTAAATCCTGATGAATTACATTCTAAATCACATAATACGGTTTTCAAGGGAATGACTCTTACCGGTAAAAACCTTATGACTATTTCTAAAGGTGTCATAAGATACGAAAACTTATAATGAAAGGAAATATATTATGTCATTTGATAGACTTATTGAAAAAATTATTGAAATGAAAAATCCTACTGTTGTAGGTCTTGACCCAAAGCTTGAATATGTTCCGGAATATCTCCGGAAAAAATATCTTGATGCTGATGGTGGCACTCTTAAAGCTGCTGCAAAAGCTATTTTTGCGTTCAATCAGGCAATTATAGATGAAATTCATGATATTGTACCTGCTATAAAACCACAGGCAGCTTACTATGAAATGTATGGTCATTATGGTATCAAGGCTCTTGAAAAAACAATCCGCTATGCAAAGCTTAATGGAATGTTTGTCATTACTGATGGCAAAAGAAATGATATCGGGGCAACTATGGAAGCTTATACAAATGCACATCTTGGCACCGTAAAGGTTTGTGACAATGAAATAGAACCTTTTTCAGCAGATGCCCTTACAGTTAATGGATACCTTGGAACAGACGGAATAGACCCATTACTTAAAGTTTGCAGAGAAAAAGATAAAGGAATATACGTTCTTGTAAAGACTTCCAATCCGTCAAGCGGAGAAATTCAGAACAGACTTCTTGATGATGGTACACCTATTTATGCACTTATGGGTGATATGTGCGAAAAATGGGGTTCTGATACAATCGGAAAATATGGATATTCTGCTGTTGGTGCAGTAGTTGGTGCAACTTATCCCGAACAGCTTACTGAACTCAGAAAAAGACTTCCACACACAATGTTCCTTGTTCCTGGATATGGAGCTCAGGGAGGAGGAGCAGAAGGCTTGAAAGGCGGTTTTGATGAAAACGGTCTTGGTGCTATTGTAAATTCTTCCCGTGCTGTAATGTGTGCATATAAAAAGGAAGGTTGCGATGAAAAAGATTTTGCTAAAGCAGCACGTCGTGAAGCTATTCGCATGAGAGATGATATCTGTTCATATATCAATCTTAAATAAGGTGATTTTTATGTACAAATTCAGGCGTGCAACGGAAAATGAACGTTAACAATGGTCAGTTAGTACACATAATATATAATTATGGAAACAGTGACAAACAGTTTGCACTTTTTCTTGGAAAAGCTATAACTGTATTCGGTCAGCCGGATTTTATGGATACTGATTATGAAAATATGTACAGCTATCTTATAGTTGCAGAAAATGAAGAAGATAAGCTTTATCTTGAAATTTATCATGACCAAGTGGTTCGGCAATAGGCGGAAAAGACGGCGAAAATTATAAAATATACCATAAAAAATGGTAAAGTCAATGTTGAATCAGAATTTGCTGATTTTTAACTAATTTCAGTAAGAAGTTCTCCACTTCTAAGCTTGGGATTGAAATTCTCACCTCTTAGGTGGGAGTATGTCACAAATTGCTTAAGCGACGGTTTCACAATGGCGTGAAACTGTTATGAATATATCTTTAATAAATGAAAGGAATGGTAAAAATTGTCATTATTTAACCAGAGTGAAAAAGCTTACCTCATGCTTGCTAATGGTCAGGTATTTGAGGGTAAAAGTCTTGGGGCAAAAGGTACTGTTATCGGTGAAGTAGTTTTTACAACTGGTCTTACCGGCTATCAGGAAACACTTACAGACCCCAGTTACTACGGACAGATTGTAACCCAAACATTCCCTCTTATCGGAAATTATGGTGTCAATCATGAAGATAATGAGTCCGCACGTTCTTATGTAAGCGGTTATATTGTAAGGGAAGCTTGTGATGTTCCTTCAAATTTCCGATGTCAGGGTAATATAAGGGATTTCCTTTCAGAACATAATATAGTTGGTATATGTAATATTGATACCAGAAAACTGACAAGAATTATTCGTGAAACAGGCGTTATGAACGGCATTATAACTACAGAGGACATTTATTCAAAAAAAGACGAACTCCTTGAAAAAATTAATTCTTTCAGTATAAAAGATGCCGTGAAATCCGTTACAAATAATGAAATACTCACTTATTCAAATGAAAATCCAAAATATAAAGTTGTACTGTTCGATTTTGGATATAAGAGAAATATTCGTCAGGAACTTGTAAAACGTGGCTGTGAAGTTATTGTAGTTCCGGCTGAAACAACCGCCGAACAGGTAAAGAAACTTAATCCCGATGGTATAATGTTTTCAAATGGTCCTGGTGACCCTGCTGAAAATGTTATGATTATAGAAAATATAAAAGAAATACAGAAAATTGGCGTTCCGATTTTTGGAATATGTCTTGGTCATCAGCTTATGGCACTTGCAAATGGTGGTAAAACCGAAAAGCTTAAATACGGTCACAGAGGTGCAAATCAGCCCGTTATCGACCTTGAAAGCGGTCTTACTTATGTTACAAGTCAAAACCATGGCTATGCAGTAGTTGGTGATAGTATTCCGGCAGAAGTGGGTCACGTTTCTCATATAAATGCAAATGATAAAACTTGTGAGGGAATAAGATATTCAGTGGTCAATGCATTTACGGTGCAGTTTCACCCTGAAGCTCATGGTGGTCCTCTTGATACTTCATATTTGTTTGATGAGTTTGTTTCTGCTATGGAAAGTGAGGTAAAATAATTATGCCACTCAGAAAAGATATAAAAAAAGTACTTGTAATAGGTTCAGGGCCAATTGTAATAGGTCAGGCTGCTGAATTTGATTATGCAGGTACACAGGCTTGTCGTGCATTAAAACGGGAGGGACTTGAAGTTGTTCTTGTTAACTCAAATCCTGCGACAATTATGACAGATAAGGCTATGGCCGACAAAGTTTATATTGAACCTCTTACACTTGATGTTATAAAAAGAATTATTGAAATTGAAAAGCCTGATAGCGTACTTTCAACTCTTGGTGGTCAAACAGGACTTACTCTTTCAATGCAACTTGCTGAAGAGGGTTTCTTGGAATCACATAATGTGAAACTCCTTGGTGCAAATCCTGAAACCATTCACAAGGCAGAGGACAGACAGGCTTTTAAGGATACAATGGAAAAAATTGGTGAACCATGTATTCCGTCAAAAGTAGTTGAAACAGTTGAAGATGCTGTTGATTTTGCAAAGATTATCGGATATCCTGTTATTGTTCGTCCGGCATTCACACTTGGCGGAACTGGTGGTGGTATCGCTCAGAATGAGGAAGAATTAAGAGATATTTCAACTAATGGATTAAGACTTTCACCGATTACTCAGGTGCTTATTGAAAAATGTATCAGTGGCTGGAAAGAAATAGAATTTGAGGTTATCCGAGATGCTAAGGGAAATGTTATAACAGTATGTTCTATGGAAAATTTTGACCCTGTCGGTGTTCATACCGGTGACAGTATAGTTATTGCTCCTGCTGTCACTTTGTCAGACCGTGAATATCAGATGCTCCGTACTGCTGCTATCAATATTATTAAAGAACTTAAAGTGGAAGGTGGCTGTAACTGTCAGTTTGCATTACACCCCACAAGCTTTGAATATGCAGTAATTGAAGTAAATCCACGTGTATCACGTTCATCTGCACTTGCATCAAAGGCTACGGGGTATCCAATAGCTAAAACCGCTGCTAAAATTGCCATAGGATATACTCTCGATGAAATTATAAATCAGGTTACCGGTAAAACTTATGCTTGTTTTGAACCGGCACTTGACTATGTGGTTGTTAAATTTCCTAAGTGGGCGTTTGATAAGTTTGTTTATGCCAAAAGAACACTTGGTACTCAGATGAAAGCAACCGGTGAGGTTATGGCAATCGGTACAAGCTTTGAGCAGGCTATGATGAAAGCCGTCCGCTCTATTGAACTTGGACTTGATACCATGAATCTTAAAAAACTTGAAAAATATTCTACTGATGAAATTCGTGAAAGACTTCATATTGTTGATGATGAACGTTCGTTTACAGTATTTGAGGCACTTAAACGTGGTATAACTCCGGAAGAAATTCATGAAATTACAATGATTGATAATTGGTTTCTTTATAAACTTCTTAATCTGGTTGAACTGGAAAAATGGCTTGCTGATGGTGAACTTACTGAAGATAAATATAATACTGCAAAACAATATGGTTATTTGGATAGCACTATTGAGAGGATTTCTGGTCAGAAATGTCCTCTTCATAAAAATGCCGTTTTCAAAATGGTTGATACCTGTGCAGGAGAGTTCAAGGCGGAGACTCCTTATTTCTATTCAACTTTTGATGATGAGAATGAGGCGGCTGAATTTATTGAACGTCAGAATTCAGGGAAAAAGAAAGTAATAGTATTTGGTTCAGGGCCTATCAGAATAGGACAGGGAATAGAATTTGACTATTGTTCAGTACATTGTGTGTGGACTCTTAAAGAACTCGGTTATGAGGCAGTTATTTGCAATAATAATCCGGAAACTGTTTCAACAGATTTTGATACAGGTGACAGACTTTATTTTGACCCTCTTACTAAAGAGGACGTGGCATCAATTATAGAAACTGAAAAGCCATATGGTGTAGTTGTACAATTCGGCGGACAAACTGCTATAAAACTTACAAGATATTTGTCAGAAATGGGAGTAAGAATTCTTGGTACTTCAGCAGATATGATAGATGCCGCAGAGGACAGGGAACGTTTTGATGAAGTCCTTGAAAAATGTGGTATTATGCGTCCAAAGGGTCACACTGTAATGACTACTGATGAAGCAGTATCTGTTGCAGAAAGTCTTGGATATCCTGTATTGCTCAGACCATCATATGTTTTGGGCGGTCAGAATATGATTATTGCCCATTCAAAGGCAGATGTAATTGAATATATGGGTATTATCACAAGTCATATGATTGAAAATCCTGTACTTATTGATAAGTATATGATGGGTACGGAAGTTGAAGTTGATGCTATATGTGATGGTGAAGATTTCCTTATTCCAGGAATTATGGAACATATCGAACGTGCCGGTGTACATTCCGGAGACTCTATTTCAATATATCCTGCACAGCACCTTTCTGAAAGAATCAAGAAAATAATTGTTGAATATACTCGCAAACTTGCAAGGGAACTTCATGTTATAGGACTTGTTAACATTCAGTATGTTGTTTATAACCATGAAGTGTATGTTATTGAAGTGAATCCACGTTCATCAAGAACAGTTCCCTATATAAGCAAGGTTACAGGAATTCCGATGGTTGATATTGCAACTAAAATAATGTTCGGTGCTAAGCTCAAAGATATGGGATATGAAAGCGGACTTTATCCGGCTGGAGATTATGTCGCTGTAAAAGTCCCTGTATTCAGTTTTGAAAAACTTACAGATGTTGACACTATGCTTGGCCCTGAAATGAAATCAACTGGTGAATGTCTTGGTATAGGAAAAAATCTTGAAGATGCACTTCTCAAGGGACTTATAGCTGCCGGATTTGACCTTAAACACGAAGGTGGTGTGTTGATTTCCGTACGTGATACAGATAAACAGGAAATATTGCCTATTGCCGACAAACTCGAAAGAATGGGCTTTACATTATATGCTACTTCAGGTACACAAAGCGTACTTACAAGAAATATGATTGCCTCCAATCTCGTACGCAAGATTTCTGACGGTGAACCTAATGTGGTTTCATTGCTGGAAAGCGGTAAGGTTAATTATGTTATATCTACTTCTGCAAAAGGTCGTTTGCCGGAACGTGATAGTGTTAAAATGCGTCGTAAGTCCATTGAACGTTCTATATGTAGTCTTACAGCAATCGATACAGCCAAGTCGCTTGTAAAGGTTCTTGAATCAGGTCGTACTATAAATGATGTTGAACTTATCGATATAACGAAAATCTGATGCTATATGCTCAATATTTTTAAATTTAATTTACTGCCGGATTTTTCTCTTGTCCGGCGGTTTTCTTTCTGAAAAAACTGTCAATTATATACAAAAAATATGTTTTTCATTAATTTATCGGTATATTGCAATTGACGGAAAAGAATTATAATAGTATAATAGATTTTGGAAATTAAAATAAGGAGAAGTAAATATGAAAAAAATTGTAAAATGTATGGCTCTTTTGCTGACATTAACAGCATTAAATGTTGGCTGTGATGAGAAAAATACAGAAGATAACACATCTTCCGTATCAGAAACAATTACAACATCGGTTGAAGAAGTTCCAACTATTTCGGAGACAACTACTGAAATCGCAGAAATAACTACTGCGGATGAAGCATCTGTTGAAGACAATGTGGATTATAAAACAGTTCTTAATGCATATCATCAGGCTTATATCGATGGTAATGCCGATGCGGTTTATGTATTGTTCTGTCCGGAAGAAATATCTGCTTTCAATAACTATATGAAATCTTATCTTAGAGATAATCTTGGTGAATCGGATTTGACAGTTGAAACATTATTTTCAGAAGATAATATTATTTCTGCAATAAACGGCTCTATTGAAAATATTCACGGAATCATGAACAATTATAATACATCTGAAAGTGATACATGGTCAATAAATATAGACGAAACTACTATTGAACATTATACAGATGATGAACTTGCTGAAATAAATTCAAGTCTTGATATAAATGTTACTGATGGATATATTTGTGAGATTCCTTTTTATAAAAATGATGTCAATGGTGAAATATTTGTTTCTGAACCGTGTTCAATATTGCAAATTGATAGTCAATGGTATATAAGTTATAGTGTGGCTTGCGACAGACTTATAGAATTTATGAATATAGAATTTTAATAGGTGAAAAATGAAGAAATTATTGAAGTATTTAAAAAATTATAAAAAAGAATTGGTTTTTGGGCCGTTTTTCAAATTGCTTGAGGCGATTTTTGAATTGATTGTGCCTCATGTTATGGGTCGTATTATTGATATAGGCATAGCTAATAATGACACAAAATATATTGTTCGTATGTCAGGACTTATTGTATTACTTGGATTTTGTGGACTGGCATTTGCACTTACTTGTCAGATACTTGCTGCAAAATGTGCTTATGGATTTGGTACTGAATTGAGAGCGTCGCTTTATAAACATATAAATTCATTATCGTACAGTAGTATTGACAAAGTAGGTACAGCGTCACTTGTCAATCGTCTTACAAATGATTCAAATACTGTTCAGAATGGTGTTAATATGTTTATAAGACTTGCAACCCGTTCGCCGTTTCTTGTAATAGGTGCAATGGTCATGGCAATGCGTATTGACTTGAAATTATCTGTAATCTTTTTTATTGTGGCTATTGTTACAACAATTGTTATAGTTTCCGTAATGCATAAAACCGTTCCCATGTATAAGACAACTCAAAAAAATCTTGATAAAGCTTCAATGCTTACCCGTGAAAATTTAGAGGGTGCAAGAGTTATAAGAGCGTTTTCAAGACAAAATGAAGAAATAAACAATTTTAAAAAGTCTGTTGATGATATAGCAGTAAGTTCGATTGCAGTTGGAAGGATATCTTCTATACTTAATCCGTTTTCGTTTATGATTATGAACCTTGGTATAGTAGCTATTATATGGTTTGGTGGAGTAAGAATTGATGCGGGTCATCTTACGCAAGGTGAACTGACAGAATTTGTAAACTATATGACTCAGATATTACTTGCATTAATAGTTCTTGCTAATTTGATAGTTACTTTTACAAAGGCTTTCGCATCTGCAAATCGTATAAGTGAAGTATTTGACATTGAACCGGAAAAGTCCAGTGGAAATGAAAAACTTTCTGACCATAGAAATAATTCAGATATTCTTGAATTTAAAAATGTATCATTTTCTTATGAAACAGCTGGAGATTGTTCTGTCAAAAATGTTTCCTTCAATCTTAAAAGGGGTGAAATGCTCGGAATTATAGGTGGTACAGGTAGCGGTAAATCTACACTTGCAAATCTGATACCATGTTTTTACAGACCTACTGAAGGTGATGTATTAATCTCGGGTGTTAATGCTTATAATTATAATTTTAATGAATTAAGACAAGCAATAGGAATAGTTCCACAGAAAGCCATATTATTTACTGGTAGTATCCGTGATAATATGAAATGGCATAATCCTGATGCTACTGATGAGGAAATTGTTTCAGCACTTAAAACGGCTCAGGCATGGGAATTTGTAAGCAAGATGCCAAACGGTCTTGATACTAAAATTTCGCAAGGTGGTAAAAATCTTTCAGGTGGACAAAAACAAAGAATTTCAATTGCCCGTGCAATCATTGGCAATCCGGAAATACTGATTCTTGACGATTCAACAAGTGCCTTGGACTATGCAACAGATTTGGCACTTCGTAAGGCTTTGAGAAACGATATTCCCGAAACTACTGTTATAATGATTTCCCAAAGAACTACTTCTATTAAAGATGCAGATAAGATTGTTGTTATGGACGATGGCGAAACAGTCGGTATCGGCAAACATGATGACTTACTTGAATCTTGTAGCATTTATAGAGAAATATATAATTCACAGATGAATGAAAAGGAGGGTAACTGAATGTTTAATACTCTAAAAAGAGTTATTTCATATGTCCGTCCTTATATGGCCTATCTTATAAGTACAATAATATTTGCTATTGCTGGTGTAGGACTTTCACTTTTAGTACCGGTTTTCATAGGAGATGCTGTTGATTGTTGTATCGGAAAAGGCAGTGTTGACTTTGATGACCTTAAAAAAATTGCCATTGAACTTGCTGTTATGGTTGTATTAAGTGGTATTTTTCAATGGATTATGAGTTTATGTACAAATAAACTGGCTTTTCTTACAATAAGAGATATGAGAGCAGATATATTTAATAAACTTGAAAGAGTCCCACTTAAATATATCGACGGTCATACTAAAGGAGAACTGACAAGCCGTGTAATTAATGATATCGAAATAGTTTCAGATGGTCTTTTACAGGGATTTACTCAGTTTTTCAGTAGTATAATGACTATTGTCGGAACACTTATTTTTATGATGTTTATTAATTTCAGAATAGCTCTTGTAGTAGTTATTATGACTCCGCTTTCATTTATAGCAGCATCTAAAATAACAAAAGCGTCTCATGATTCATATATGAAACAATCAAAATTACGTGGCGATATGGTCGGACTTGCTGAAGAAATGGCAGGAAATCAAAAAATCGTCAAGGCTTTTGTTTATGAAGAAAGAGCTATGGAACGTTTTGGTAAGATTAATGACGATTATGGGAAAATAGGTGTAAAAGCCACTTTTTTGAGTTCTATAACCAATCCTACAACACGATTCGTAAATGGTATGATTTATGCAGCAGTAGGACTTCTCGGTGCATTGGGTGTTACAGGAAAAGTAAGTTTCGTTGGAAGAATGACGGTAGGTAAACTTACAAGTTTCCTTTCATTTTCCAATCAGTATACTAAGCCTTTCAATGAAATTTCAGGAGTGTTTGCGGAATTGCAGAACGCAGTGGCATCGGCACAACGTGTGTTCAGTGTTCTTGATGAAATTGAAGTTTCTGATGATTCCGACAAGGAAAAACTTTTGAATTGTGATGGTACTTTGAATTTTGAAAATGTTTGTTTTTCTTATAATCCTGAAGTTGAACTGATTAATAATTTTAGTCTTGATGTAAAGGCTGGTCAGAAAGTGGCAATTGTAGGCCCTACGGGTTGCGGAAAGTCTACTATAATTAATCTTCTTCTCAGGTTCTATGATATTGATAAAGGTGAAATAATTGTTTCCGGAAAGAATGTTGACAGTATTACACGTGACAGCCTGAGAAGTCAATTCGGAATGGTTTTACAGGAAACGTGGATTTTTACTGGTACTGTTGCTGAAAATATTGCATATGGCGTTCCCGATGCGACCCGTGAACAAATTATTGAGGCATCTAAAGCGGTTTATGCACATGGCTTTATAAAACGTCTGCCAAATGGATATGATACAATTATAAGTGAGGACAGTGGACTTTCACAAGGTCAGAAACAGCTTATTTGTATAGCAAGAATCATGCTTATGAGTCCGCCTATGCTTATTCTTGATGAAGCTACCAGTTCAATTGACTTACGTACGGAACATCGTATCCAAAAGGCTTTCACTAAGCTTATGGAAGGTAAAACAAGTTTTATTATAGCACACAGACTTTCCACTATTAAAAATTCTGATACTATTCTGGTGATGAAGAATGGCAACATTATTGAGCAGGGCAGCCATACTGAACTTATGAAAAATAATGGCTTTTATTCTGAACTTTATAATAGTCAGTTTGCAACGTAATAGTTTGATATTTTAATCAGAAAACAGTTTGTTTCATATTTTATAAATTGACGAAAATCATTTCTGTTTTTTGTAGAATTTGTAGAAATTCAAATAAGTACTTGTATTTGATGAAAAATTATGATATAATACGTTTATAAAATTTATAGGGGGACTTGACAAAAATGCTTAGCCATGATATAATCTTACAGCACAGCACAGCACAGCACAGCACAGCACAGCACAGCACAGCACAGCACAG
>CAZTUV010000023.1:0-17674 GCA_964616595.1 uncultured Alistipes sp. | reverse complement strand
CATATTATATAAAAAAAGTCCAGATTTATACTGGATCTTTTTCAACAGACTGAAGAACCGCCGTAGCGATTCTTTTAAATGCATTAAAGTTTTTTCTTTTCTTCTTCAATAATTTTAAGAAGGTCATCAACTGACATTTCTGAAGCGTTTCTTTTACGTTTATTTGATTCTGACTTACTTATAATATCGGAAATATCAGGGGAACTGATTTGTTTTGGCAAAGAATTTGTTTTATTTATGTTAGCTTTTATTTCTTCGATACTATTTCTTGCTGATTCGGAAGGTTTAGACATTTCTGAAATTTGTGATGAAGGAATAATTACAGTATTATCGATATCTTCTTGTTTGTCAGGAGAAATAACAGGTCTTTCAAATGACTGTGTTTTTTCCAGTTTTTTTACATGAGAGCCTTCGTATTCATTTTTACGGCGAATATCTTCTCTGATACTGTCTGCTGAAGGTGCAGGTGAAACACGTTTTGTAGGTTCACTATGTGTTGCTTTGAACTGCATAGTACGTTCTTTTTCTTTTTGATAAGGGGAATTTGGATTAACTTTTTTCTGACTGAAATTTTCAGCGATTGACATTTTTTTAAGTTCAAGTTCATTATTTATCTGATTATCATGAGATGGTTCAAAGAGAGGAGCGGTAGTTGGTGGAACAGAGTTGTTCTTTTTAGAATTGTTTTTTGATTTTGGTGTGAAATCTGGAATCTCTTCATCTTCCGGTTCGCTTTTTGAAACAATTCTTGATATAAAGAAAACAAGTAATATTAAGCATGGAATTATAAGTTCAACCACAATACCAGGAATACTTCTGGTGAATGTTATGAAACTTCCAAGTTCGATACTTTCAGGATATCCTGTACAGATAGCTTTTATCTGGTCTTTTGTGATAAGGTTGTCATTATCTTCATGACCATTATAATAAAGCTGATATTTTTCTGTACCATCTTCAGCAGTTATGACATTGTATATTCCGCAAAGACGAAGGTTATCTGATTCACCGGAGGGGTAGCATAATACAAGGTCTTTTTGGGCGATGCTGATATTTGAGGCATTTTTTGCAAGAATAGCTGCACCTGCTGTAATATCAGTTATACCATTTGTATCTTCTTCTGTTACAATATAGAAATATCTGTCCATAAAATATGGAGTTTTATTTTGTGAGTATATGAAGTTAATACCAACAGATACTGCTATGAACAGTATACATATTATTGAAATAAAACATTTCAGTATTGAAAATCTTTTCTTTTTCATAAGTATATTCCTTTCTTTTATCAGAATTATTTACGTGTCCGAATAATGTATTTTTATTATATCACATATTTACATAGATTTCAAACATTTCTGATATTTTTTAATATTTTACTTTATTATCTGCTTAATAAAAATGACGGAGCATATATACCCCGTCATATTTTCATACATTTCGGAATGCAACGCCAATTTTTTCGCCATAATGCACAACAGTTTCAAATCCGCCCTTTGAATTTGCAATAATATCCATATCTGGAATAATTGTGTCTTTTTGAAATAGTTGTACTATTGTTGAGCCACCAAACTGAAACATTCCCTTTTCTTCTCCTTTGGAAAAGTAGTATTCTTTATGATAATTGCATATTTTACCTACAAGTAAAGCACCGACTTCCATGTGAATTACATCACCAAAATTATTAGTATGCAGAATGGTATATTCACGGGAATTTCTTTTATATATATTGTATTTTTTTAAAGCGACAGGATTTACAGTATGTAATTCGCCTTTTATAAATACATTGTCAGTTTTTATACCATCATCAATATAACAGTAACGGTGATAATCATCAACTTCAAGGCGATATATCAAACAGTAACCTCCATCATATCTGCGTGCGATAAATTCATTTTCAAGTAAATCTGAAATTCTGTACAATGAGTTTTTTATTTTAAATATACTTTTTCTGTTGATTTTATAAACAGAAAGTTTTGAATCACATGGACTTATAAGATGATTTGACTGATAGTCTATAATACGTTTATCCGGTTTGACACGGCGTGTAAAAAATTCGTTGTATGATTTAAAATTCTTCATTATGTACTGTGAAGTATTCAGATTATGATTTTTTATAAATATCTTGATAAAAGGTATTGAAAATGATGAATCCATGAATTTTCCCATTATCTTTGAAACAGCCGGAACAGTAAGTATTTTCAGGAATACTCTTCCAGAAACAGTATTATATAAGATGTTGAGAAATTTATTTTGTTTTGGGTTTGTGACGATTAAATCGCCGTTTCTGTTTTTAATCATTTTTATCACCTGCGAGCATTGGCAAGCATGAGTTTTATGCGGTTTTCCTGATTGACACGTGTAGCACCCGGGTCATAATCTATTGCAACAATATTGGCATTAGGGTTGTCCTGCTTAATTGCACGTGCCATACCTTTTGCAACAATATGATTAGGCAGACACCCAAAAGGTTGTGTACAGATAATATTTTCGATTCCTGATTGTGCAAGAGCTCCCATTTCTGCCGGAATCAGCCAGCCTTCACCCATTACTACACCCTGATTTATATATTTGTCGGCTAGTTTGCGAAGATGTTCAAAGTCATGGAAAGGTTCAAAGCTACCTTGTTTTTCCATAGCTTTGATAAGCTTTTTCTGCATTGCGTGAATAAGCTGATATCCCATTTTGTAAATTCTTGATTGAGGTGTAACATTATCATATATTTTAGCATCGTTGAAAGTTCCGGTTGCACAATACATGACAAATTCCATAAACGATGGTACAACAGGTTCGCAACCCTCTGAAATCAGAAAATCTTCAAGATGATTGTTTGCGAGCGGGGAATATTTTACATATATTTCACCAACTATGCCAACACGGATTTTCTTTTCGTTACTCAGTGGAATTGCTCCGAAATCATTTAAAATATCAGTACTTATTTTTTCAAGTTTCAGGAAATAATTACTCTTTTTACGGAACATATTTCCTATACGTTTTTGCCATTTCTGGAGAATCTTTGCGGATTGTCCCTTTTCAAGTTCGTATGCACGACACTTATTATAACAAGTCATAAGCAGGTCGCCATACATTACAGCATAAAGCATTTTCAGGAACATTCCGGCAGTAATTTTGAAAGCACTGTCTTTTTCAAGTCCGCTGAAATTAAGCGATAAAACAGGAACTTGCGGGAAATTTTTATCAACAGCTTTTCTTAACAGGTGAATGTAGTTTGATGCACGGCAACCGCCACCGGTTTGTGTAATTAAAAGTGCAACTTTATCGGGGTCGTATTTTCCGCTTTTGAGGGCGTCCATAAATTGTCCTATAACGAGCAATGCGGGATAGCAAGCGTCGTTATGAACGTTTTTCAGTCCTTCATTTACAACAGAGCGTGAACAGTTCTGAAGGAGTTCCATATGGTATCCTTCAGCCTCAAAAATGCTCATAATTAGTTTGAAATGTACCGGTAGCATATCCGGAATAAGAATAGTATGGGTTTTAATCATATCTTCAGTAAATTTAGCAGACATAATACCTCCTTATTTATCCATAGCAGCGACAAGACTTCTGAGGCGTATTCTTGCCGCTCCCAAATTGTTTATTTCATCGATTTTCAGTTGGGTATAGAGTTTTCCGTTGCTTTCGAGTATATTACGTACTTCGTCAGTTGTGACGGCATCGATTCCACAGCCGAATGAAACAAGTTGTATAAGTTGCATATCAGGTTGTGTGGTTACATATTTTGCTGCACGGTATAATCTGGAATGATAAGTCCATTGATTAAGTACACCGAGTTTAGGAGATTCAGATAGATGAGCTATACTGTCTTCAGTGATTACAGCCATTCCGAGACTTGTTATAAGTTTATGTATACCATGATTTATTTCTTTGTCGATATGATACGGTCTGCCGGCAAGTACGATTATTTTTCGGTTTTCGGAACGTGCCTGACGAATGATTTCTTCTGCTTGCATAGATATGTCATTATTGTAGTGTTCCATGGCTTTAAAAGCTTTTTCAACCGCATCTGGAATTCTGCATCTGAGATTGTAACCTTTAAGACAATTTTTAAGAACCTTTGCAATATTTTTTCTGACATTGAGGTCGATGTAAGGGTGAATGAAATTTTTATCATTAAGTCGTGGATTGTTTGCAATGAGAAGTTCAGGATAATACGCAACTACTGGGCAGTTGAAATGATTATCACTATGTCCCTCATCTATATTGTAACTCATACATGGATAAAATATAAAGTCCACATTTTTATTGAGTAAATTTTCAATATGACCATGTGCAAGTTTAGCAGGATAACATACAGTATCTGATGGTATTGTATGTTGACCAAGATAATACATTCCTCTTGAGCTTTCGTCCGAAACTACTGTATGGAAACCTAATTCTGTAAACAACGCATGCCAGAAAGGTAATTGTTCATAAAATCCTAATGTGAGAGGAAATCCCACTGTACCAACAGGACGTTTAGGCTGATGTTTTTTTACAGTATTAATAATGCTGTTGTATTTGTATTCATATAGATTAGGAATGGTGTTCCTGTTTTTGTTTCCTGCTCCTTTTTCGCAGCGGTTTCCGGAAATAAAGCGTCTGCCTTTACCGAAGTTTATTACATTGAGCTGACAATGTGCTGTACAGCCATTACATTGTGCCGAACGTGAAGTATAATTGAAATGTTCAATATCATATTTTGATATCAGACTTGACTTTGTGGTTTCGGATTTTTCTTTTGCATATAATGCACAGCCAAATGCCCCCATAAGTCCAGAAATTGCCGGACGTATAACGTTCCTGCCTATTTCTTTTTCAAATGAACGCAATACGGCATCATTCAGGAAAGTACCGCCTTGTACGACAATATTTTTACCAAGTTCATCAGGAGAATTTGCACGGATAACTTTATATATGGCATTTTTTATAATTGACATTGAAAGACCAGCTGATATATCTTCAACTGTTGCCCCATCTTTCTGGGCTTGTTTTACAGAACTGTTCATAAATACTGTACAACGTGACCCAAGGTCAACCGGATTCTGTGCAAAAAGTCCGAGTTGTGAAAATTCGGAAATATCATAGCCCAATGCCATTGCGAAAGTTTGTATAAATGAACCACAACCGGAAGAACATGCTTCATTAAGCATAATACTGTCGATACTTTTGTTTTTTATACGGAAACATTTTATATCCTGACCGCCTATATCTATTATAAAATCAACATCAGGACAAAAATATGCTGCTGCTTTAAAGTGGGCGACAGTTTCAACTATTCCGAAATCAATTGATAATCCGGATTTTATAAGGTCTTCACCATAGCCGGTTACTGCTGACCCTTTTATATTTATATCCGGATTCATTTCTTTGTATATATTTTTAATTTGGTTTACGACTTTATCAAGAGGTTGTCCAAGATTCGATGAATAGTGATGATATAGTATTCTGCCATCATCGGTTATAAGAACGAGTTTAGTAGTTGTAGAACCAGCATCTATACCTAAATAAGCATCGCCCTTATATTTGTGTATATCTGCATAGCCTAAATCGTGTTTACGGTGGCGTTCAATAAAATCATCATATTCTGCCTGTGATGCAAATAATGGCGGACATGTAATTATTCCGTCTGAAACTATTGCATTACTGATTTTATCAATTATATTTTCAGCAGTGAAGTAGTCGTCTGAATTTGCCGAATATAATGAACAGCCATAAGCTACAAATATAGGGGCTTCTTCAGGAAAAATTGCATTATTTTCATCAAGGTCAAGCGTGTGTACAAAAGCTTTTTGCAGACCTTTAAGAAAGAAAAGAGGGCCTCCTAAAAACAGAACTTTTCCCTCAATAGAACGTCCCTGAGCCAATCCTGAAACAGTCTGGTCAACAACAGCCTGAAAAATACTTGCAGCAATATCTTCACGTTTTGCTCCCTGATTGAGCAAAGGCTGAATATCCGATTTTGCAAAAACTCCGCACCGTGAAGCTATGGGATAAATTTTCTTAGCCCGTAAAGAAAGTTCATCAAGTTCATCTGCTGACATTCCTAAAAGGGTTGCCATCTGGTCTACAAAAGCTCCCGTTCCGCCTGCACAAGAACCATTCATACGTTGTTCCACACCACCGGTAAGGAAAATAATTTTAGCGTCTTCACCTCCGAGTTCGATAACAGCGTCGGCATCGGGAAATTTTTTCTTTACTGCCAGAAAAGATGCGTGTACTTCTTGTACAAAAGGGATTCCGGCAGAATTTGCAAGTCCAAGACCTGCTGAACCCGTTATACATACAGTGAAAGTATTTTCAGGAAAGTCTGAATGAATAATTTTAAGCTGGTCAATAACAGTTTCTTTTACTTTTGAAAAGTGTCGCTGGTATTTTGAATAAATAATATTTCCGTCCAAATCGGTAATAACTGTTTTGACGGTTGTAGAGCCTATGTCTATGCCAAGAGATAATTTTTTAGTCATTTGTAGATTCTCCATTTCTCAAATATCCATTTATTAGATTATACTACATTTATCACAAAAAATAAAGCGGAAAATTTTGATTGCTGAAAAAATAACGGATTTTTTAGAAAAAAAGGACGGCATAATAACCGTCCTTATAGATTTTAAACTCAGAATGTGATTTTTTCCTCAAGATAAGCAACAAGGTCATTAATATTTACACGTTCCTGTTCCATTGTGTCACGGTCACGAACTGTAACGCAGTTATCTTTTTCTAAGGTATCAAAATCGTATGTGATACAGAATGGTGTACCGATTTCGTCCTGTCTGCGGTAACGTTTGCCTATTGTACCTGTTTCGTCGAAATCAACCATGAATTTCTTGGAAAGCATTTCAAAAACTTCTTCAGCTTTAGGAGTAAGCTTTTTAACAAGAGGAAGTACAGCACATTTATAAGGTGCAAGTGCAGGGTGAAGATGCATAACAGTACGGATTTCTCTTTTTTCGTTGCCATTTTTGTCTGTACTGATAAGTTCTTCTTCGTCATAGGCTTCTGTAACTATTGAAAGGAATAATCTTTCAACGCCAAGAGATGGTTCTATAACATATGGGATATATTTTTCGTTTGTTTCAGGGTCGAAATATTCAAGAGACTTTCCGCTTGTCTTTATATGCTGGGTAAGGTCATAGTCTGTTCTGTCAGCCACGCCCCAGAGTTCGCCCCAGCCAAATGGGAACAGATATTCAAAGTCGGTAGTAGCCTTTGAATAGAAACAAAGTTCTTCTGCTGAATGGTCACGGAGACGGAGATTTTCTTCTTTTAAGCCGAGGCTAAGAAGGAAATCTTTACAATAACTTCTCCAGTAATTGAACCATTCCAAATCAGTACCTGGTTTACAGAAAAATTCAAGTTCCATCTGTTCAAATTCACGTACACGGAAGATAAAGTTACCTGGAGTAATTTCGTTTCTGAAAGACTTTCCGACCTGTGCAACGCCGAAAGGTACTTTTTTTCTTGTAGTACGCTGAATGTTGGCAAAGTTTACGAAAATACCCTGAGCAGTTTCTGGGCGGAGATAGAGTTCAGATTTGCTGTCTTCCGTAACACCCTGAAAAGTTTTGAACATAAGGTTGAATTGTCTTATATCTGTGAAATTATGTTTACCGCAGTTAGGGCAAGGAATTTGATGTTCTTTTATGTAAGAGGACATCTGTTCATTAGACCAGCCGGCAACATTTGTTCCGTCAAAATCTTCAATAAGGTTATCAGCACGATGACGGGTATTACATTCCTTGCAGTCCATAAGAGGGTCGGAGAAACCGCCGATATGTCCGGAAGCGACCCATGTCTGAGGGTTCATAAGGATTGCACTGTCAAGACCTACATTATATTTGTTTTCCTGAACGAATTTTTTCAGCCAGGCTTTTTTTATATTATTTTTAAGTTCAACGCCAAGAGGGCCATAATCCCATGTATTAGCAAGACCGCCATAAATTTCAGAGCCTGGGTAAACATAGCCCTTTGATTTACAGAGGTCAACGATTTTGTCCATAACTTTTTCGTTATTTTTTAACATTTAAAATTACCTCATTTCAATTTTGATTGTATTTATTACATTGTAATGTAAAAAAGAAAAAATGTCAATAGCTTTATAAAATTTATTAGTATAGCATTTTTTTGACAAAATTTATATGATATGCATATTATGACATCAGGAGGTGAAAGGAATTGTATGAAGAAATTTTTCTGGCGGTAATAGTAAGCCTTGATACATATCTTGCATCGGCTACTTACTGTAACAGCGGCATAAGAATCCCATTACCATCGATGATTGTAATCAGCTTTATAAGTGCTTTTATGCTTGGAATATCACTGGAGTTTTCTGACTTTATAGGAAACTTTGTTCCGGAAAGTATATTTCACATATGTGGTACAGCAATAATCTCAGTTATAGGGATTATGACGATATTCAGGAGCATATTGCGTAGTATTACCGGTCATATTTCCCGAAAAGGTGAGGTATCTGTACGTTCTGGAAAATACGGAATAGTAATCAGGCTTTATCTTGATGAAACAATAGCAGATTTTGACAATTCCAAAATTCTTTCTGTTGCTGAAGCTGCTGCACTTGCACTTGCCAGTTCATTTGACTCAATAGCTACGGGAATAAGCTGTGGTTTTTCAGAGATAAATCCTGTCATTGCTTTCATATTCACACTTATTGCCGGCATATTTTCCATAATTTTAGGGTGCGTTACCGGAAAAAAACTATCATCACTGAATCATGATTTTTCATGGATAGGAGGAGTTTTATTAATTATATTTGCAGTATTCGGGATATAATTATATTTTATAGATTACTATTTCTGGTGGATTAAACAATCTGAACTTTCCCAATCCACCAGAAACAAAAAGTTTCATTCCGTCAACATCATACACGCCTTTGGAATATGGTGGGAAAAATTTTCTTTCCGGAGAGAGGAGACCTTTTCCAAAAATTCTTATAATTCCTCCATGTACATGACCGCTGAAAGTATATTTAGCACCCCATTGCGAATAAACTTTTGCAAAAAACGGATTATGTGCCAGAAGTATTGTTTCACTAGACGGACAATTGCCCAGAAGTCTGTTTATTTCTTCTGGTGTTATGTATTCAAGATTTCTGTAACTATTTCCGTTTTTATATACCTTGATGTTTTCCATCAAACCAAAAATATTTAAATTTCGTCCTTTAAGGCTGATTTCAACAGAATTGTTAATCAGAATTGCAGTACCGGTACGTTTTATAGCATTTACAAATTCTTTTTTCATTTTCAGTTTCTGTTCATGGTTTCCAAAAATCATATATACAGGAGCGATTTTACAAAGTTCAGAAAGCATTTTTTCTGTAACAGAAAAATCTTTTTCACGTCTTGAAACAATATCACCTGTTATAAAAATTATATCCGGATTTTCACGACTTACCAGACGGCAGATACGAAAGTTATCCTTTCCGAATCTACGTTTATGAACGTCTGAAATATGGGCGATTTTTATATCATTGCCAATATATTCATGCCGTTTGGCAAGTATAATTTTATTTTCAGCAAATATATATCCTGCCACAATCAGCGGAAATATTTTTTTATTCATCTTCTGAAAGTTCAACATCATCTAGCGGAATATTTTGATTTTGTGCTTGTTCATCATTAATTTGTTCAATATTTTCATTTTCCGAAATATTATCATGTTCAGCACGTGTAAATGCCACAACTTTAGCACCATCTGAAAGTTTCATAATGCGTACGCCTTTTGCAGAACGACCTATAATTCTTATATCACTTGCAAGTATTCGGATAATTATACCATCACTCGAAACAAGAATTATATCATTATCTTCATCAACAATTTTTATTCCACATACATAACCTTTTGCATCATCAACTTTGTAATTGATTATACCATATCCGCCTCTGTTCTGAACATGATAGTTTTCAAGCTTAGTACGCTTACCATAACCATTTTCAGTAACTGTCAACAATGATGCTCCTTCACGCATACGAGCTATACTTACAACATAGTCATCTTTATGGAGTTTTATAGCTTTTACACCGTGTGCAGAACGTGACAATGCACGTATTTTATTTTCTTCAATACGAATAATCATTCCGTTTCTGGTAGCAATAAATATTTCTGCATTTCCGTCCGTCATGCGAACTCCTGCTATTTCATCATCTTCATCAAGACCAATTGCGATAAGACCATTTTTACGGACATGCCTGTAAAGAGAAAGATTTGTACGCTTTATCTTACCGTTTTTTGTAACTGCAATTATAAACTTATCTTCACTGAAATCCGTTGCCTTAATCATTGCAGATACTTTTTCACCTTCAGTAAGCGGAATAAGATTTATCAGATTAAAGCCTCTTGAGGCCTTTGAACCGTCCGGAATCTCATAACATTTAAGCTTATACATAATGCCTTTGTTAGAAATAAACAAAATATTATCATGACTTCCGCATATAAACATTTCTTCCACAAAATCTTCTTCACGTTGTTTCATACCTGTAATACCACGTCCGCCACGTCTTTGAATCTTGTACTCAGAAACAGGCATACGCTTGATATATCCGTTATTTGTAAGAGTTACAACGCAATCTTCCTGCGGAATAAGGTCTTCAATATCAACTTCTCCGCTAACTGATTCAATATCGGTACGTCTCTTGTCACTGAACTTCTTACGGATAACGTTCAAGTCATTCATGATTATTTCATAAACACGGTTTACATCTGCCAGAATATCCTCATAATCTGAAATCTTTGTAAGCAATGTATAAAGTTCATCTGTGATTTTCTGTCTTTCAAGACCGGTTAATGCACCAAGACGCATTTGAACAATAGCTTCTGCCTGTTCTTCAGACAAGCCCATCTGCCTTTGAATATGCATACCTGTAAAATCATACTGAGAACTGTCAAGCAATTCTGAAATTTCAATTTGACTGAAACGTTCCATTATAGCTTGTTTGCCTTCCATAATATTCCTGCTTGATTTAAGAATATTTATTACTTCATCGATATAGTCCGATGCAAGCACAAATCCCTGAAGTATATGAGCTCTTTCAAGTGCTTTATTGAGGTCATATTTTGTTCTTCTCTGAATTACATCAACCTGAAAATCAAGGTAATTCTGAAGCATTTCCTTGAGTGTGAGAACTTTAGGTTCACCATTTACAAGGGCAAGCATAATAATGCCGATAGTATCCTGCAATTGTGTGAGAGCAAAAAGTTTATTCAGAACAATTTCCGGAACAGCGTCTCTTTTGAGTTCAATAACAACACGCATACCGTCCTTGTCGGACTCATCACGTAAATCATAAAGTCCTTCAATTCGCTTATCTCTTGCCATCTGACTTATGCTCTTAAGGAGTTTTTCCTTACGGAGCATATATGGTATTTCGTCAATGATAATGCAGTTTCTGCCTTTTATCTCCTCGAAATGTGTTCTTGACCTGAGAATTATTTTACCCTTGCCGGTAGCGTATGCCGAACGTATTCCTGATTTTCCCATAATAATTCCTCCTGTCGGGAAATCAGGGCCTTTTATATGTTCCATCAAATCTTCAAGTGTGCATTCAGGATTGTCTATAAGGGTCTGTAACGCCTCTATAACCTCTCCCAGATTATGAGGAGGTATATTTGTAGCCATACCAACAGCAATACCTACAGAGCCGTTTACAAGCAGATTAGGAAACCTTGAAGGAAGTACAGCAGGTTCTTTAAGGCGGTCATCATAGTTTGAAACAAAATCAACTGTATTCTTGTTGATATCAGTAAGCATATCAAGAGTAATTTTTGACATTTTAGCTTCTGTATAACGATATGCAGCAGGGCCGTCGCCATCAATAGAACCAAAGTTTCCGTGACCGTCAACGAGCGGATAACGCATTGAAAAATCCTGTGCAAGTCTTACAAGTGCATCATAAACAGATGCATCGCCGTGTGGGTGATAACGTCCGAGTACAGCACCGACAGTATCGGCACATTTTCTGTATGCCTTGTCAGGTGTAAGACCATTTTCATGAAGTGTATATAGAATTCTTCTGTGTACAGGTTTAAGACCGTCCCTTACGTCCGGCAACGCTCTTGAAACAATTACCGACATAGCATAATTGAGAATAGAATTTTCCATTTCACTGCATATTTCGGTATTTATAACTTTTGAATTATCATTGTAAAGCAAGGTTTTTACCTCCTGTAAGATAAGTTTATGAATTTTTGGAAATTTTCAACATCAATTTTCATATGTTGAAATTCTGTTATATTATTTCAGATTTCTAAGTATATCAAGTTCACTTTCCGAGAAATTCTCTTTCGGAATAATGTAAAAAATAGTTTTTCCTGAAAACATCAGGAAAAATTTTTCGTATTCCATCATCAGAAAATTTTCATCAAAATTTATACGGCTTTTTTCCGGAAAGGGTTCACAATCTTCATAATCATCTGGAGAATCTTCAACTTTTTGTGTAAATACTGTTGAAATATCCGCATATTCATCTCCAACTGAAATTTTATAGACGGTTTCGTCCATATTTTGAAATGTTTCAAAGAGATTACGGCGTAATTTTCTTGGATTATACCACTGACGCACAGACATGGCAATACAAACTGCCAGAAGTAAGTAGGCAAAATACTGTGAAGCGTCATCAAATATTGCCACTGCAAAAATTACAGCAAGAAGTATAAAAGCAGCAGCTGTAACATTTGCTTGTGGAAAAACGTATTTCTTTTGGAATGTTATATATCCTTCCCGAAATATTTCAAAAGGGATTGTATATTCCTTTTCGATTTTATAGTTATTTTCAGTCATATATCTAAATCCTGTGCAAATTTCGCATTAGCCTCTATGAAATTACGTCTTGGTTCTACTTTATCACCCATAAGTACAGTAAATACTTCATCTGCTCTGATAGCATCTTCCAGTGAAATCTTAACAATCGTACGTGTTTCAGGATTCATTGTAGTTTCCCAGAGTTGTTCAGGGTTCATTTCGCCAAGGCCTTTATAACGCTGTACTTCCACCTTATGCTTTCCGCCTTCTGAAAGTTCTTCAATATATTTATCACGTTCTTCATCGGAAAAAGCGTAATATATTTTTTTATTTCTTTCAACTCTGAAAAGTGGTGGTTGTGCAATATATACATTTCCGTTTGTGATAAGCGGACGCATATAACGGAAAAAGAACGTCAGTAACAATGCTCTTATATGCATACCATCAACGTCGGCATCAGCCATAATTATAACTTTTCCATATCTGAGTTTTTCTATATTGAAATCTTCACCTATACCTGTACCGAGTGCGGATACGACCGGTTCAAGCTTGTCATTTCCATAAATGCGGTCTATACGTGCTTTTTCAACGTTAAGCATCTTACCCCATAATGGGAGAATAGCCTGATAGCGTCTGTCACGTCCTTGTTTTGCAGAACCACCTGCCGAATCACCCTCAACAATGTAAACTTCTGTGTAACGATTATCACGTTCTGAACAATCAGCGAGTTTTTCAGGCATTGAAGTTTTTCCGAAAGCGTTTTTATTTCTTTCAGCTTCTCTTGCACGTCTTGCTGCTTCACGGGCTTTTAGTGCAGAAAGGCTCTTTTCAAAAATCATTTTAGCTGTATCAGGATTTTCTTCAAGGAAGTTCATAAGTTTTTCCTGAACCAGTTTTTCAACGAATGGTTTTATTTCAGGATTTACAAGTCTTACTTTTGTTTGTGCCTCAAATTCACACTCTGTCAGCTTTACTGAAACAATAGCAGTCAGACCTTCACGGATATCATCACCGCTAAGTTTTTCCTTTTCTTTGAGGAGTCCCATTTTTTTACCATATTCGTTAACGACTCTTGTTATAGCATTCTTGAAACCTGTTTCATGAGAACCACCATCTTTGGTGTATATGTTATTTGCAAATGAAAGAATAACTTCATTGTAGCTGTCATTGTACTGAAGGGCAATTTCTGCACACATTTCGCCCTGTGTACCAGAAATATATATAACATCTCCACTAAGACTTTCAAGACCTCTTACTGTGTGAATATATTCTACGAATTGTTTTATACCGCCTTCATAGTGCATAACTTCAGTTTTAACATCTTCAGGGTCACGACTATCTGTAAATATTATTTTAAGTCCGGCATTAAGAAAAGCCTGTTCACGCAATCTTTTAAGCAATGTTTCACGATTGTAAACAGTAGTTTCAAAAATTTCATCATCGGCTTTAAACATAACAGTGGTACCTGTTTTGTCTGTTGTACCAATTTGTTTTAAAATTTCAGAATATTTTCCTCTTTCAAATTTCTGAAACCATACTTTGTTTCCATCATACACGGTAAGTTCAAGCCATTCTGAAAGTGCATTTACAGCTGATGCACCAACACCATGAAGTCCTCCTGAAACTTTATATCCTCCACCGCCGAATTTTCCACCTGCATGGAGTACAGTATAAACAACTGTTGCAGCTGAAATCCCTTCTTTTTGGTGTATTCCGGTAGGAACACCACGTCCGTTATCAGAAACACGGATAATTTCGCCTTCAAGGAGTTCAACTGTTATCTCTGTGCAGTAACCGGCAAGTGCTTCATCAATTGAATTGTCCACGATTTCATAAACAAGATGATGCAATCCGCCTTCTCCTGTTGAACCAATGTACATTGCCGGACGTTTCCGGACAGCTTCAAGTCCTTCCAATACTTGTATATCATTTTCATCATAATTGTTATTTTGCTGACTCATGGATTTACCTCCGATTTTTTATAGATTGGATTTATGTCAGTAATTGTTGTGTATTAATTCTTATTGTTTTTTATTTATAATAATTATAACATAAAAATTTATTTTTGGCAACCTTAATCCGTCATTAATTTAAACACTTAAATGTTCATTGCAATTATCAGTAATAAAAATTATACCGCCGAAAAGTATTAATATTGCTAAGAATATTATAACACTTTTCGGCAAATAATAAAAGATTTTTTCTAATATGTTTCCATTCGTTTTCTGAGAGTCATAGCTGACAATTGCGAAATATAGAGTTGTTCAGAACCATTTTTCATGACGACAATGAAACTTTTAGGCATTTCGTATGTTGTATATATGCAGAGATGATTTTTTTCTGCACGTTCAAGAAGTTTCTTTGTGCATTTTCCGACTGTTGTGTTTTCGATATCAAATATTCCGACTATATCGTGTACATTTACCGAATAATTATTTCCAATATGAAGATACATTTTCAGTCCTCCCTGATTTTTCCGTCATGAATATGCAGTAATTTGCCTTTAATTTCCGGAAGAATTGCACTTTCGTTGCAAGTTGTTATAAATACCTGCATATTTTTAATTATATCAAATATAAATTTTTGTCTGTTTTCATCAAGTTCTCCCATGACATCATCAAGAAAAATAACGGGAGAATCTTCAGACTTTTTCTTGAATATTTCTGCCTGTGCCAGTTTCATAACAAGTGCAACGCTTTTTATCTGTCCTTGTGAACCATATTCACGAACATTAAGACCATTGATTTTTATCAGAATATCATCTCTGTTCACGCCTGTATGAGTTGTTCCTGTTCGTATATCATAACTGGAAGATTCCTGCATTTTTTGAAAATATATATCAATAAGTTTTTCTTTCAGAGGATTTTCAAAATCTTCTGGTTTATATACGTTTGATTTATATTCGAGTTCAAGACATTCTTTTCCACCTGAAAGTTTCCGGTAAAGTTCACTGCTTATTTTGTTTATTTGCTGAATATAATTATAACGCATATACGAAATATATGCTCCTTCTATTGCTTCCTGTTTATCCCAGATAAGCAATGAATCTGATGTCAGTTGACCATTCATGATATTTTTAAGCAAAATATTTCTATGATTCATGATTGTATTATGTCTGTTCAGATGCAGGATTGATGCCGGACTTAGTTGTGAATATGCCATATCTATAAAATTACGTCTTTTTTCCGGAGAGCCTTTTATAATATCAACATCATCAGGTATGAATACTATGCATTTGAAAACGTCAAATAATGGTTTTGTGCCTTTTTGTTTGATTCCGTTCAAAAAAATATTTTTTGAATTATTTGTTCCTTTAATCATTTCAATTTTTATATTTTGTTCACGTATATTATCGTAAATTTTTATATTACTTGTCATACGGTTTCCATTGATATTGATATAATCTTTTTCTTTTGAAGAACGAAAACTTTTACAACCAGACATTATCCAGATGGCTTCCAGAAGGTTAGTCTTACCTTGTGCATTCTGACCGGAAATTATATTATATTTCGGGTCAGGTCTAAAAGAAATTTCTGATAAATTTTTAAAACCATTAATTTCCGCATAAGTGACAATCACTCTATAACTACCTCTTTATCACCAAAAGATACTTTATCACCGGAACGTATTTTTTTTCCACGCATTGTACATACTTCATCATTTACAAGTATCTGACCATCTTGTATAAGCATTTTAGCCTCTCCACCGGAATTTACCATTGATGCAAATTTAAGTAATGCATCAAGCTTTATAAATTCTGTTTTAATTTTTATAGATTCTTTCATAAAAATCTTCTCCTTATCAATTTTTTATCTGTACGGGCATTACAAGGAATATAAAATTTTCTCCTTCAAGTGGAAGAACTTCAATAACTTTCATTGCTCCGCTGAAACGTATGCGTATTTTATCACCATCTGAAGCACGAACTGCATCGGCCATTAATTTATTATTGAATCCGATTATTATATTTTCTCCTGTAACATCTGCATTTATTGAATCATTGATGCTGCCTATTCCGGTTTTACAGTTAAGCTTGATAGTTCCATTGGAAACTACACAACGGATAGGTGTTTTATTTTTATCGTCAATTAAGAGTGAACAGCGTTCAAGACAGTTGAGGAAATCACGTTTGTTTACAGTTATTTCTGTTTTATGCTCAAAAGGTATACTGAGTTTGTAGTTGTGAAATTTTCCTTCCAGTAAACGTGAAATTATAAATATATTTTCTGTCTGAAAAGTTATATGTCGGTCATTTGTATAAATTATACATTCATTATCGTCTTTTATAAGCGAAGAAACTTCAAGTAATGTCTTTTTTGGAACTACAAATTGATAACTTTCTTTACATGTAATGGCTTCTCTTCTTATTGCAAGACGAAAACCATCAATAGCTACCATATTGAACTGATGATTACAGATATCGAAAAGTTCGCCAGTAAGAATCGGTTTACTTTCGTTGATAGAAGTAGCATAGCTTGTTTGATTTATCATAGATTTAAGGATTGAATTTTTTACAGTAAAAGATTTATCGGAATCAACTACAGGTAAATCAGGATATTCTTCAGCAGACATACCTGAAAAACTACATTCAGTTGCACTGCAAGATAATGTTACAACAAGATTATCATTAATCATTACTGTTATTTCGTCACCTGACATACGTTTTGCGAATTCGTTAAATAATCTTGAACTTACCACAAAGCTTCCAGTATCTTCAGTTATGCATTTTACTGAAGTACGAATACCAATTTCAAGATTGTAACCTGTAAGTTCAAGTTTCTCTGGAGTTACTTGAACTTTAATTCCTTCAAGTACAGGTAACGTTGATTTGGAAGCAACTGCTCTTGAAACCTTACTAATAGCTTCACTGAGTTCTGTTTTATTACATATGAATTTTAACATAAAAAATACCTCCTGTTTATTAAC
>CAZTUV010000022.1:0-17767 GCA_964616595.1 uncultured Alistipes sp. | reverse complement strand
GCTCTGAGTTCTTCAGGAGTAAGTCTGGAAAGATATGCTGGAGCAATATCAAAAGCAGTTTTGCAACCGGTTACGCCTTCAGCCTTTAATCGGCTTAATGCTCTTGCATAACAAACAAGTACACTTGCAGTGAATTCCGGATTTGATTCAAGTTTTATTGAATATTCAATCATCTGATGAGTATTTTCCCCAGTAATTCCGCTTCTCATAACAAAACCGCCATGTGGCATTTTATTGTGAACAGAATCAAATTCTTCTTCAGTAATGAAGTTAACTGTTGTATCATATTCATCAAAGTAGTTTTTCATATTTTTTATAGTGTTTTCAATTTTATCAGGGTCAGCACCATTTTCCGGAACTACCCAACATTCTCTTGTATGTTTTTGACGTGTGGAAAGTTCAGGCATACTTCCGGAACGTACAGAATTCATAGCGTCCTCTATTGGAACAGTGTATTGTATGCCTTTTTTTACACCTTCAACACGTCTGATAGCGTCGGAATGTCCTTGGCTTACACCTTTGCCCCAGAAAGTATATGATTTACCGTCTGGTAATATTGATTCAGCATATAATCTGTTAAGTGAGAAAAGACCAGGGTCCCAACCAAGAGAAATCATTGCAAGATGGTTGTTTTCTTTTGCGACACGGTCAACATTTGCAAAGTGTTCTGGTATTCTTGCATGAGTATCGAAGCTGTCTATAACATTGAAAAATTTTGCAAGAGCAGGGGTTTGTTCTGGTAAATCAGTAGCACTTCCTCCGCAAATAATCATAACATCGATATCATTTTGATATTTTTCAACATCATTAAGACAATAGACATTGCAGTTTGTGAGGGTTTTAACAGTTGAAGGGTCACGGCGTGTGAAAACTCCAAAGAGTTCCATATCGTCATTTTGACGGATAGCAAGTTCAACGCCTTTTCCGAGGTTTCCGTAACCGGCTATTCCAATTTTGATTTTGTTCATAGTTTTACCTCCTGTAAATAATTTACATAGCTATTATATCACAATTTTTTTTACTTGTAAAGAAAATGCGGACAATTAAGTCCGCAAATTTTTATTTATTTTGAGTTTGATAGAGGGTAACATTAATTTCGTCAATAAGATTTGTAATTTCAGTGATTGAATTGTTGATTATGTTAGTACATTCGTTAGTAGTGTTAACATTATCGTCAAGTACACTGAACGCTTTTATAGTTGTCTGAAGAATGACAATCATTTGCTGAACTGTTTCAGAGTCCATGCTTTCGTTTTGGTTACAGAACATAACAATATTATTAAGAAGGTCATTTACCTGACTTGCTTTCTGACTTGTTTTAGAAGTAGAGAGACCGATAGTATTCATACTTTCAGTAATTTGTCTGATACTATTTTTTAGTTTGTCAGAAAGTTCAAGACATTCATTAGTTATTTCTTCCAGTTTTTCATGTTGAGCAGCGAGTTGACTATGGCGGGCGATAAGTACGGATTTAGCATGTACGATGCAATTTTCCGGAGTATTGAGACCTCTGCATATAGCAATAGCCATTTCACGGCAGGAACGATATCCGCAGGCATGGCAGTTATAATTACGGTCAGCCTCTGTATGCTTGCCCATTTTTTCAAAGACTTCATCGAGCTGTTTGCCGGTAGGAATAGGGGAAGGGAGCATAGACATATAGTTTCTCATAAAGTCTGAAATATCGAATCTTTCATCAAAGCTTTTAAAGAGTTTATCTTCTCCGAATCGGAACGGTCCAGTAGTTTTGCGACGTTTTTTAACTTGAGTTTCGATTTCACGCATAGTTGACATAGCGTCGAACAATGTTTGGTTGCTACCAGATGCTGGCCCTATATTACAGCCAAATTCACATGAAAGAGCGTCAAAGACCTGAGGGCGTTTGGATTCGGACATTTTTACATACATGTCAAGTTCGGGATATATTTTGTGAACGCCTTCAGAAGTAGTTATATTTATATCAGGGTTATGTGCCCATAGATTGTCACGCAAACCGCCAGGACGTGAATAGATTGAACCTAATTGACCCTGTTGTTCATCAAAAGGGTATTCAAAATCATTTGTAGAGTTTGGTGGAATTACAATATCATTTCTTTCAAAATATGCCTTTAGTTTTTTAAATGTCACATTGTATTCTACAAGACCTGTTTCTGAAAATTCACTTTTTTTGGCGATACACGGTGAAAGTACTGCAATCGGATTAGAAAGGGGTGTATATTTTCTGATATATGTAGCCATACATGCAACTGGGCTATGGATAGGTGAAAGATTACGTAACAAACGTGGTTGATATATTTCAATGTATTTAACTATTGCAGAACATGGCTGTGTTATTATATTACCTACTTTGCCGAGTTCAATAGCACGGATATGTGCCCATGTACATATATCTGCACCAAAAGAAACATCACATATAACGCAGCCTTTTTTTCTGAACCAGTCAAGTATACTTTTCCATTTATCAGGGAATGCTGTTTTAATAGCTGGTGTTACAAGGATAGTCATTTTTTGTTTTGATAGATTTGACATAAATGTTTCAGTATCATCAATGAAGTCTCTTGCACCATGATTACAGGTTCTCACACATTCACCACAAGAAATGCATCTGTCGGGGTTAACAGTAGTTATAAAGCGACCATCTTCAAGAGTTTTAGTTATATTTGCTTCTGGGGCAGGGCAATTTCTTACACATGCATTACAGCCCACACATTTTTCAGGTTTAACAATAATTATTTTTTCCATTTATATAATACTCCTTTTATCGTCAATCATCAAGGGCTTTTGCTTGTGCAGTAAGTGTAGCAAGGTCTATACTACCAGTTTTTTTCTTTTTAGGCGTATCTTCAAGAGCCTCTGCTTGTGCAAGGATATCATCAAGATTAGGCTTTTTTCTGACCATAAATTCTTCTGCCTGTTTGTCAAGAGCCTCAAGATTTACGCCAGCTTTTTTAGTAGTAGGAGTATTTCTTATAAGTCCTGATAAATCAAAGTCGTCATCATCGCCGAGAATGTCTACTTCTTCGAGGTCTTCAAAGTTTGGAATATTTTCGTCATAGTCGTAGTCATAATCGTTGAATTTATCTTCTGGTGATGTTCCGTTATATGAGTAATCGACATTTTGATGAGCAGGTTTTTTGGGTAAATCAACATCAGAAAGGTTTTCAATACCATGAAAGACCGGTATACCACCTTTTATAAGTGTACTTTGAGTTTCGGTAAGATTAGTTTCGGTTTTTTGAATCATTTCATCACCGTAATTTTTAAGTTCATCAAATACTTTTTTCAGTCGTGAAATTTTTCCGGACAATTCATTTACATCATCGAGGATAGAAGCTTTTATATTATTTGAAGCTGTTTTTAGTAATGATTCATCAACCTTAGCGGTCATTTCAGATGCGTATAATTCTGCTTCATATACTATATCAGCAGCTTTATTATTTGCTTCAGCGACAATATTTTCAGCAAGTTTTTTGGAATTTGCATTAAGGTCGTCTGCATTTTTGTTAGCCTCATTGATAATTTCAGATGCAGATTTTTTTGCTGCTGCAAAAACTGCTCCAAAGATAGCGGTATCGTCCTTTTCGGATATTGAAGAAAGTCTTATATCCGCATCGGAAAGCTTTTTTTCAAGTTCAGTGATTGAACTTTTAAGATTAGAGATTTCCTGTTCTTTTTCGTTATTTTCATCAAGAGCAGATTGTAATTGTAAAGATATTTTTTCATTTTCGGATTTGATTTCTGCAAATTTTTCATGTTCTTCATCGAGAGCGGATTTCAATATACTTTCTGAATCTGAGTTACTTTGATAGCGTTCAAGGGAAAACTTAGCCACTCTAAGTTCGCTTTCAAGTTTAGAAATCTTATTGTAAAGATATTTGATAAAATCTTCAGTATCAGTTTTGTCATATCCTCCGAAAGTAACCGTTTTTAAAAATCTTGTTTTATTCATAGAAAAATCCTCCTATGTGATTGTAAACTGTCTATACAAACAGTTTTTGCCCTATTTGTCTTTACCATAAAGTCAGTATATTTTCATTTGTTAAAAAAGAAAGACTTTAAAAAACGGGCTGAAAAAAGATTATTAGCCCGTATACATATTAAATACATTTTACACTATTTCTTGCAAAATGTCAATAGATAATTTAAAGAACGATTGTTTTTCGTTATATTTGTACAAAAAACATATAATATATTTTACAATGAGGTTAAATAATGTCATAGAAGATTAAACTTATACAGAATGTAATCTTAGTAATTATTAATAATTTCTTTAACTTCAGGGTTATTGTAAAGTCCGAGGTCAAAAAGTTTATTTATTTGGCTGTTAGTCAGCTTACCTGTTAAAGAATAGACAAATTGTTTGTGTTCTCGTTCAGTGCCATTCCATGAGTCTATTATTTTAAGCCAACCAGCTTTGCCAAGTGTGCGTTCCGGAAGTTCAGTATCTGGGAAGAACTTTTCAGCAATCATTTTAGCGGCTTTAGTATGACCTGTATATTTGCATGAATAAGTATCACCGTCCGGCGAAATCCAACCTAATTTGAAATTTTTTTGATTTTTAAAAAACATTTGTTCTAAATTTAACGGACAATTACTTTCTGTTTCAATAATTTTGCAAAAATTGAAATCTTCTGGGTCAAAAGAAAAATATCCTCCTTTATCATCGGCAACTATTGGCAATTTGTCTTCAGTGACGATATTTGCGAGTTTAGTATCTGACAGTTGTTGCATACTATCAAAATATTTATAGTAGTAATAACCTGTTTCAGATTTATATATTGCAAATTTATTCATTATATACTCCAATGGGATTGTAGGTTAAATTATTTCTGATATAGTAAAAGAATCTTTATCAGTTATTTTTATAATCAGGAATAAACTGACATATTTTAGGTATAAATACTTCTAATACTGCACAATATTTATCTATTATAGTTATAATGTAGCTTTCCTTGTATTTTGGGAGGGAACGAGTAACAGGCCACATATGTTTTTCAATAATATCACGTTCGAGGTCTGATATTTCTGTAAGTTTTTTAGCGTTCTGAACGGCCATAAGCGAATGCATCATACTATGTGAAAACTCTCCTTTTTCACGTAAGGAATTATATTCTTTTCTGTCATAATAAAATAGGTCGTGAAGAAGTCCTGCACGGGCTGCTGAACGTGCATTCAGACCAAGTTTACGGCAAAGTATATAACTATAATATGATACGTTTATACAATGCTGAAAACGAGTTGTTGATATGTGATGAGTTATATTTTTCAAAGGTTTAAGTTCATCTGAATTTATTATATCGTATATACAATCATAATAGTCACATAATAAAAGGTCTTTTTTAGAACATATAGCTTTAAGCATATAGGCCTCCTGTTTTATATACTCTGTCAACCTTGAATCACCATTGAAATTCAATAAGATTGCGGTTGACAATATTCAATAAATCTATCATTATATAGTTTGTATTTGCTATCATTATACAATAACCTGACATAAAAGTCAATAGAAATATTATATTGAAAAGGAAATAATTGTAAGTTATTTTTGTAGAATGAAATCTGTTTTTTTATAATAGAATAAGAATTGTTCTTTCATATACTTTTCATAATATTTGCACATGGTTTACACCGAATAATATTATAGTTATTTAACCCGGTTAAGTAAAGGAGAGATGTTTAAAATGGCTGAACGTGAAGATGTAAAAAAATTTATTGATAATTTCTATGACAGACCGTCAGATGAAATTCTCAAGAGATTTAGTAACGACAATGCAGGTATATGCTGTATGATGAAGTATCTTGCAAATTCTGAAAAGCCTGTTTCAGCAGGAGAAATAAGCAGATTTATGAAAGTGAGTACAGCAAGAGTATCCGTATTGCTGAAAAAAATGAATGAAAAAGGTCTTGTTATTTGCAAAAAGAGTTCAAATGATGCAAGAAAACTTATGATTTCGTTATCCGAAAAGGGAAAGGAGGAAGATAGAAAACATGATGAAGAAATGCTTGATTTCTTTGGTCAGATTATTGATGAAGTGGGTAAGGAACGTATGGAAGAATTTGTTTCTGTTTTCAAACAGATACGCAATTTCATAAATGAAAAAATAAATACATTTGATGATTGATTAGATTTTTGAAGAAAGGAAATGTTTTATGTTTAAAGTTTTCAAAAACTTAAAAGCACGTGATATATTTTTTATAGTCATATGTTTTGGTTTAGTTTTTATACAAGTATGGCTTGACCTTACTATGCCTGACTACACTCAGAAATTAACCGAATCTGTTTCATCTGGTTCAATTAATATGGACGATGTTTTGCGAAATGGCGGAATGATGCTCCTGTGTGCAGTCGGAAGTATGGTGGCAGCTATATTTTGTGGATTTTTCGCTTCACAAGTTGCTGCTAATTTTGCAAAAACGTTGCGTGAAAGGCTTTTTGGACATATTCTTAAATTTTCAAATGCTGATATAAATAAATTTTCCACTCCCAGCCTTATAACTCGTACTACGAATGACGTTGTACAGATGCAGATGTTTATAGCAATGGGCTTGCAAATGATGATAAAAGCTCCTATAACGGCTATATGGGCAATTGCAAAGATTTCCAATTCCAGTATTGAATGGACAACTGCAATTTTGGTTTGTGTAATGGTTATTGTCATTACAATAGTAATGCTTGTTATTATGGCTTATCCGAAATTCAAATCAATTCAGAAACTTACTGATAATCTTAATGATGTTACTCGTGAAAATATAAGTGGCGTGCGTGTAGTACGTGCATTTAATGCTGAAAAATATCAGGAAAAAAAGTTTGCAAAAGTAAATGACAGTATTACAAAGAATCAACTTTTTACCAGTCGTGTAATGGGTCTTATGATGCCGGTTATGATGATGGCTATGAACGGAATGACTTTAGCTATATATTGGATTGGAGCATATTTGATAAATAAAACCGAAATCGCAGGACGTGCAGAAGTTATTGGTAATATGACAGCATTTACTCAATATGCATTGCAAGTTGTAGGTGCATTTATGATGCTTGTAATAATATTTATAATTATGCCAAGAACGCTTGTTTCAGCTAAACGTATAAATGAAGTCCTTGAAACAAAACCTACGGTTTCATATAAATCTGAAAGCGTTAAAACTATTGGACATGGTAAGATTGAATTCAAAAATGTATCATTTTCATATGCTGATTCTGGAAATCCTTGTCTCAAAAATCTTGACTTTGAAATAAATTCCGGTGAAACATTTGCAATTATAGGTGCAACTGGTACAGGTAAATCTACTCTTGTAAATTTGATTCCAAGATATTATGATGTCACTAAAGGAGAAATACTTATTGATGGGAAAAATATAAAGGATTATCCGGAAGAACAGTTGGAAAGAATTGTTTCCGTAGCACCGCAGAAAGCCACATTATTCTCAGGAGATATAAAATCCAATATAACTTATGGCTGTAAGAATGAATTAAAAGATGATGACGATAGAATAAAACGTTCTCTTGAAATATCTAAATCAGACTTTGTCGAAAATTTATCAGATGGTATTCATTCGAGAGTTGCTCAGGGTGGTACTAATTTTTCGGGTGGTCAGAAACAACGACTTTCAATTGCCCGTGCAGTATTTAAGGACGCTGAAATAATTATTTTTGATGATACATTTTCAGCACTGGACTATAAAACAGATATGCTGGTAAGAAAATCTATTCGTGAGGAACTTTCTGATACAACTGTTATAATAGTTGCACAAAGAATAGGTACTATAAGAAATGCTGATAAAATTCTTGTCCTTAATGATGGCGAAATCGCTGGAATAGGAAAACATGATGAGTTAATGGAAAATTGTGACATATATAGAGAAATAGCTTTGTCACAATTATCAGAGGAAGAATTATCAGGAAAGGAGAGTGCTTGATATGCCTCCTATGAGACCCATGCAACAAATGCATACAAATGAAAAAGCAGATTTGGGTGCTATAAAAAAGATACTTTTATATTGTAAACAATATCTTCCTGCGGTAATAATAGCGTTGATATTTGCAGTGGGAGGTTCTTTGACAACTATCATAGGCCCTGAAAAAATCAGCGACCTTATGAATGAAATAACTTCAGGTATCATTACCGGAATTGATATCGATGCTATAAAGAAAATATGTTATACATTGGTTGCAATATATGCTGTTGGTGCTGTTTTGAATTATAGTCAGCAATTTATAACAGCAACGATTACTCAAAAAACTTCCAGACGACTTCGTACAGATATTGACGAAAAAATAAATCGCCTTCCATTGAGTTATTTTGATACAACTACAAAGGGCGATATACTTTCAAGAGTAACAAATGACGTTGATACAATAAGCCAGACTCTTTCATCAAGTTCGGCAAATCTTATAAGTTCACTTGCATTGTTTGTTGGTGTAATATATAAAATGTTTGCAACTAACTGGATACTTGCACTTGTGACAATTGCTTCATCTTTGCTTGGATTTGTATTTATGTCGCTTATATTGAAGAATTCTCAAAAGTATTTCAATCGCAAGCAGGCAGACCTTGGTGTAATGAATGGTCAAATTGAAGAAATCTATACAAATCATAATATAGTACATTCATTTGGTGCAAAAGATGAAGAAAAAGTAAAGTTTGACAAAGTAAATAACAGTCTTTTTGATTCCAACTGGAAATCACAGTGGCTTTCCGGAATGATGCACCCAATAATGCAGTTTGTTGGAAACCTTGCTTATGCTATGATATTTATAGTGGGAGTTGCCTTTATAGTTAATGATAATTCAGCTGTTACCTTGGGTACTATTATGGCGTTTGTCATATATGCCCGACTTTTCTCACAACCTTTGTCAACATTTGCACAATCGCTCACTTCGATTCAGCAAGCGTCAGCAGCTTCAAAGAGGGTGTTTGAAATGCTTGAGGCAAAAGAACAAGATGATGAATCTTTGAAAAATGTCAACTTACCGGAAATTAAAGGTAATGTAGAATTTAAAAATGTAAAATTTGGTTATTCTCCTGAAAAGATTATTATCAATAATTTTTCTGCAAAGCTTTCAGCAGGTCAGAAAGTTGCTATTGTAGGACCTACTGGTGCAGGTAAAACCACTATGATTAACTTGCTTATGCGTTTTTATGAAATAGATGCCGGAGATATCCTTATCGATGGAATTTCAACTAAATCTCTCAGACGTGAGCAGGTTCATGATATGTTTGATATGATACTTCAGGATACATGGCTTTTTGACGGTACAATACGTGAAAATCTTATTTACAATAAGGAAGGCGTTACCGATAGGGAACTTGATATGGCATGCGAGGCTGTCGGCTTGAAACATTTCATTTCAACACTTCCTCAAGGATATGATACAGTTCTTAATGAATCCCTTAATCTTTCAGATGGTCAGAAACAACAACTTACTATCGCAAGGGCTATGATTAAAGACGCTCCTATGCTCATACTTGATGAAGCTACATCTTCTATCGATACAAGAACGGAACTTGTTATACAAAAGGCTATGGATAATCTTACAGTTGGCAGAACTTCATTTGTAATTGCACATAGACTTTCAACAATAAAGAATGCAGATATTATTCTTGTTATGAAAGATGGAGATATTATAGAACAGGGAAATCATCAAAAACTTATGGCTGATAATGGTTTCTATGCAGAATTATATAATTCGCAGTTTGTGACAGCATAATAAAAAGTCGCTCCCCTAATGATGAGGAGCGATTTCTTGTGTAGGAAATTATGAAATATCTGGTTGCCCATTAATCAGATTATATCATATTATTACAGAAAATGCAACAGTCTGTTTTGTCGAAATATTTTATATTTTGTAGTCATCAACGTTACACATTACAGGAATATCCGCAATAGGTGTTGTCTGGTCTGGATTACCATCAAAAGTTCCTCCGAAAGAGCCTATATTGTTATCAAAATGTTCTTCTTTTCTATACACATCATGAACTTTGGCTTTAACCATTTTCGGGGGTGGAGTCGGAACATATTCTTCAACAAATTTTGATGGGTCTTTTTTTTCTGGTATTTTTGGCGGCTCTGGAATATTTGTCGGTTGTGGTATAGAGGCATAATGATTTTGTGGTATATGGTTGCTGAATTGATTTTGTACATGATGTATAGGAATACTCTGAGGAACATTCATATTCTTTACAGATGTTTGAATATGAACACTGTTTGAATAGTGCAATGATTGTTGATGATTTATTATGGGTTGTGAAACAGGACGTTGAATATATTGGTTTACAGGTTGTGATATTATAGTCTGGGGGACAGGTTCTTCAGGAGGCAGTATTTCTTTTTGAACAGTTTCTTTTTTTATGTTTGGGGAATACATATCACGAAAAGATTTTCCGTTTACATACCTTTTTATTTTATTTGAGGAATATCCATTGAAATCTCGAAAACTCATATTGTCACCCTTTCTTTGTGAAATTGTTTAAATTATTATAACATATTACTGATTTTTTTTCAAGTATAATCTTTGGGATAATTAAAATATACATAAAAAAATTATTCTTTGGAAAAAGGGTTGCATTTTGTAAATAAAAGTGTTAAAATAGTTTCCGGTATAAAATTTACAAAAAGGAAAGTGGTTTTTTTATGGACAGAATAACATTTTTCAGAGATTTGGCGATAATAATTGTATCTGCCAAACTTTTCGGACTTCTTGCACAGAAGTTAAAAGCTCCACAGGTTGTCGGAGAAATAATTGCCGGTTTGATTATAGGACCGAGTTGTTTGGGACTTATGGGTGGGTCTGATTATTCAGGTTCGGATTACTTGTCGTTGCTGTCCGAAATCGGTGTGGTAATGCTGATGTTTTCAGCCGGACTTGAAACTAATATGAAAGATTTACTTAAAACAGGTGTTAAAGCATTGATAGTTGCTTGTATAGGGGTATTTGTTCCATTAGTCGGAGGCACATTATTATATGGGTGTTTCTATGGATTCGGGGCAGTTGGCAGTGAAGAATTTTTCAGGGCAGTGTTTATCGGAACAATTATGACAGCAACATCTGTTGGAATTACAGTTCAGACATTGAAAGAACTGGGCCATATAAAAGAAAGTATTGGTACACTTATATTGAGTAGTGCTATTATTGATGATGTTATAGGAATTATAGTTTTAACATTTGTTATAGGGTTTAAAAATCCTGATTCAAAACCATCAGATGTTCTTATAAGTACAGGATTATTTATATTATTTGCTTTTGGTGTCGGATTCCTCATGTATTATATCTTTAAATTCATAGATAAAAAATATCCGCATCAGAGAAGAATACCTATACTTGGATTTGCAATGTGTATGTTCATGGCATTTGCAGCAGAAGAATTTTTTGGAATAGCTGATATTACAGGTGCATATGTTGCCGGACTTATTCTCTGTAATCTTAAAGATTCGGATTATATTGCACGTAAGGTGGATATAAATTCATATATGCTTTTTGGCCCTGTATTTTTTGCAAGCATTGGTCTTAAAACTGAACTTGGCGGTTTTACAAAGGAACTTATTCTGTTTTCAATAGCATTTGTTCTTGTGGCACTTCTGACTAAAGTTATCGGTTGTGGATTAACTGCAAAATTTATGAAGTATAGTTTTAATGATAGTTTGAAAGTCGGTGTCGGTATGATGACCAGAGGCGAAGTTGCATTGATAGTTGCCCAGAAAGGACTTTCAGTTGGTATGCTTGATTCAAAGTATTTTGCCTGTGTCATTTTACTTATAATAGTTTCTTCAGTAGCAACGCCTATTATTCTGAAACTTCTGTATAATTCAGATAATGATCCTGCAAGGTTTACAGCATAAAGCAATGCAAATTGATTTTAGTATATCTAAAGTCAATTTGCTTTTTTATTCGATGACGGAGAAACTGTTGACAATTATATAAATATATGATATCATATTATTTGTTAAGTGTTGTAATGATAAACTTATACAAATAAAGACAGTTCATTTGTACCATCCTGTCTATAAACAAAACCAGGGCATTATTAATATTGATTATAATGCAGTTGGCTGATTTTTCCAACTGTATTTTTATTGGAAAGAAAGGATTCTTATATGTATTATTTAAAAACTTCCGCATCATTTGACAGTGCTCATTTTCTTGCGGGATATGACGGAAAGTGCAGTAATATTCATGGACACAGGTGGACTGTTGAGGTTCGTATACAGGGAAAAGAGTTACAGCAATCCGGAACACAAAAGGGTATGTTGATTGATTTTGGAGATATTAAAAAAATTGTTCGCAATCTTGCCGATGAATTTGACCATGCATTGATTTATGAAAATGGCACTCTTAAAATATCAACAGTTGATGCTCTTGAAAGCGAAAATTTCAGGCTTATTAAAGTGAATTTCAGACCAACTGCTGAAAACTTTGCAAAATATTTTTATGAAATTCTGTCAGTACGTTTTGGAAGTTCTGTTGATATAGCAGATGTTACAGTATATGAAACTCCGGATAACTGTGCTGTTTACAGGAGGGATATATAGTGTTTTCTGTTGCGGAAAAATTTGTAAGTATAAATGGTGAGGGAAAAAGAGCAGGTGAACTCGCTGTATTTATACGTTTCAGAAAGTGTAATCTCAGTTGTACATATTGTGATACATCATGGGCAAATTCCGACGAATGTTATGCCGAAATGATGACAGCACAAGATATTTTGAATTATATTGATAATACAGGTATTACAAATGTCACTCTTACCGGCGGGGAACCATTGTTACAGTCAGATATTGATAGACTTATTGAAATACTCATAAAGTCTGGATACAATGTTGAAATCGAAACTAACGGAAGCATTAATGTATGCGATTTGTCACAAAGCGAATACAGACCTGATTTTACACTTGATTATAAACTTCCGTCAAGTGGTATGGAAAATATGATGATTACTGAAAATTATAAATATCTTTCTGAGAATGATGTTATAAAATTCGTTGCCGGAAGTCTTGAGGATTTGGAAAAAGCTCTTGAAATAATAAATAAATTTTCTTTAACTGAAAAGTGTACAGTTTATTTCAGTGCAGTTTTTGGAAAGATAACTCTGGCTGAAATAGTTGATTTCATGAAAGAAAAAAGAATTAATAAAATCCGGTTACAATTACAAATGCATAAATTTATATGGAATCCGGATATGAAAGGTGTGTGACCAATGGATAAACAGGCTATTGAATATCATATTAAAGGACTTTTAAAGGCTATCGGTGAAGACCCTGAACGTGAAGGTTTAATAGAAACTCCCAGACGTGTTGCAGGAATGTTTGAAGAAGTATTTGAAGGAATAGCGTATTCTAATCATGATATTGCCCAGATGTTCGGGAAAACATTTGATGCAACTGAAACGGATTCTGAAACGGCAGTCGTTATGAAAGATATAACAGTTTTTAGTTATTGTGAACACCATATGGCTCTTATGTATGACATGAATGTCAGTGTTGCATATGTTCCGAAAGGCCGTGTTATAGGTCTTAGCAAAATTGCACGTATTTGTGATATGGCATCTAAAAGACTTCAGTTGCAGGAACGCCTTGGGCGTGACATAGCTGAAATAATTTCAGAGGCTACTGGTTCGCCTGATGTCGGGGTAAAGATTATCGGTTCACATAGTTGCATGACAGCAAGAGGAATCAGAAATGCATCATCTAAAACTGAAACAAGAACTTATTGCGGTATGTTCAGAACTCAAAAAGATTTACAGGAATTACTTGGTTGATGTTTTGAAAAAATAGTAAATAATTATGACTATTACAAGAATAAATCCTGAATTAACAGAAACGCATTAAAAGGTATCCTGTATGAATACTTATAATTATATGTGAATTTCCTGAAAACTATATAAGAAACTTTAAACAATATATTCAGATGATTTTGTAAAAAGTGGCATGTTTTTAAGAATTAAATAGAAATCTATCACCTTTTCTGAACGCCTGAATATATGTCCCGCTAAAAGTTTTTATGAAAGTTACAGGACTAAAAGGAGGAAATTTTTTTATGAAAGCACTTGTTTTATTCAGTGGCGGAGTTGACAGCACAACTTGTCTTGCTATGGCTGTTGACAAATATGGTGCAGAAAATGTTATAGCACTATCCGTTTATTATGGTCAGAAACACGATAAGGAAATTAAATGTTCTGAAAAAATCGCAGAATATTATGGCGTAAAGCTTAAAACTCTTGACCTTGCTTTAATATTTGCTGATTCAAACTGTTCTTTGCTTGCTGGTTCAGATGACGAAATCCCACAGGGAACTTATGCAGAACAGCTTGAAAAATCTGATGGCAAGCCAGTTTCAACATATGTACCATTCAGAAACGGACTTTTTCTTGCATCTGCATCAAGTATAGCACTTTCAAATGATTGTTCAGTTATTTATTATGGAGCACATAGTGACGATTCCGCCGGAAATGCTTATCCGGATTGTTCGTCAGATTTCAATGAGGCTATGAACAAGGCTATATACCTCGGAAGTGGTCAGCAACTTGAAATAGTTGCACCATTTGTGAATCTTACTAAGGCAGATGTTGTGAAAAAAGGTCTTGAATTAAATGTTCCATATGAACTTACATGGAGTTGCTACGAGGGTCACGATAAACCTTGTGGAGTTTGCGGAACTTGTCGTGACAGAATGAGAGCTTTTGAAGCTAACGGTGTTACAGACCCGCTTATTAAATAATTTATAGGAGGATATTGTTATGGATATGGATTTTCAGAATGGAATGAAAAAAATGTTAGATGAAGTGATTGACGGCATAAAGTCAGGTACAGAGGGCTTTTTTGATGATTGTCAGAAAAATCAGGAAGCTAAAAAAGTTTCTCCAAAACTCAGAAAAGATACTTCACGTTCTGATGAGGGTTTGCAGAATCTTGGAAGTAAAAATACTAAATATGCCAGTGACTATGCTCCGGAAGTACTCGAAACTTTCGATAACAAGCACCCCGACAATGACTATTTTGTAAAATTTAACTGTCCTGAATTTACAAGTTTATGTCCTATTACAGGACAGCCGGATTTTGCAACAATATATATTTCATATGTTCCAGGGAAAAAAATGGTTGAAAGCAAATCTCTTAAACTTTATTTGTTCAGTTTTCGTAATCATGGGGATTTTCATGAAGATTGTGTAAATATTATCATGAAAGACCTTATAAAACTTATGAATCCAAAGTATATTGAAGTATGGGGAAAATTTCTTCCACGTGGCGGAATTTCGATTGACCCATACTGCAATTACGGCAGACCCGATACAAAGTGGGAAAAACTTGCATGGGAAAGACTTTCTCATCATGACCTTTATCCTGAAAAAGTCGATAACAGATAATAAAGTACTTTGAGGAACAACAATATGAATGTTTTCAAAAAAATAACAGTGATTATTGCCGGTATCATGCTTGCAGGCTGTGGTCAGGTTGTGCAGGATATGCAAGATGTTCCGGTTATAAGTCAGCAATCAGAAACGGAAACAAATACTGAACAGTCTACTATATATACAACTACTTCTTCAGGAAAAACCATTCTGTCAACAACTAATACAACTGAAAAAACTGTCAATTCATCATTGATATATACCACAAATTCATCTGTAACAACTGGAAGTAATGTCCCTGAAACAAAGCATACTACAACCAATTATGTTGTGGAAAATCAGGATTCAGATGATGATTCATATATTATACCAACAAGTACTGCTAAAGCTAATATAGTATCTTCTGCAATTAAAACTACTATACCAAAAACTTCCTCCAAAACCACTACTTCAAAAACTACAAATAAATCAACTACTACTAAAACAACAACTAAGATAACCACAACTACTAAAGTAACTACAACAACTACTACTGTTACAACAACAACTACTACAACTACTTCAAAACCTGATAATCCACAAGACCTTCTGGAACAAATGACACTTGAAGAAAAAGTTTATCAGATGTTTATGGTTAAGCCAGAGCAACTTACCGGAATTTATCCGACAACAGCTTCCGGTGAAACTACTAAAAATGCTATTGAATTGTATCCTGTTGGCGGAATAATTTATTTTGCTGATAATCTTGTTTCAGTTTCTCAAACAAAAAGTATGCTTGAAAATGTTCAGCAATATGCAAAGGATTCAAGTGGGGTCGGAATTTTTACGGCTGTTGATGAAGAAGGTGGAACTGTTGCACGTGTTGCTCAGAAACTCGGTACAACTGCTTTCTATAATATGCAGTATTATGGAGAATTAAATGATTCCGGTCAAGGTTACGATATTGGTTATACTATCGGTTCGGATTTGAAATCTATTGGTTTTAATCTTGATTTCGCTCCCGTTGCTGATGTGAATATTAATGAATACAATGAACTCGGAAACCGTATTTTCAGCAGTGACCCTAATGTAGTTGCAAATATGGCAACAAGTGTTGCAAGAGGTATTCAGGACGCAGGTGTTTCTGCTACTTTGAAACATTTTCCGGGGCTTGGTGCAGAAGACGGAAATACTCATGAAGATTCGTTTGTTATAATAGACAGAACTGTTGACCAACTACGTGAAAGTGAATTTGTACCATTTGAAACCGGAATAAATGCCGGTGTTGATTTTGTAATGGTCAGTCATCAGATTGTAACCGGATTTGAAGATAATTTGCCTGCCGATTTGTCATATACTGCTGTTACTGAGTATCTCAGGGGCGAACTTGGTTTTGACGGTATAGCAATTACAGACTCTCAGCAAATGAATACTATTTCAAATGTTTATTCTTCCGGAAAGGCAGCTATACTATCTATAAATGCTGGAATTGATATTATATTGATGCCAGAAAATTTGCAAGAGGCTGTAAATACGGTTTGCAATGCCGTTGAAAGCGGTGAAATTTCAGAGGACAGAATCGATGAAAGTGTTACACGTATTCTTAATAAGAAGTATGAACTTGGCTTATTCTAAAAAAAACTCCCTGTTCGGGGAGTTTTTTATATTCAGAACAAGTCAACACACTTTAAGAAGATTTCGTTCAGCGATGACCAGTCTTTATTTTTATCACATGGAATTGAATCAGTATATTTTTTTATTTCCGGAATATTATTTTTAATATATTCATCAAGTTCAGTGATATGGTTTCCCATTTTAGTTTCAGGGGATTCAATTTTTATTCTAAGAAGTTCATTAATAACAGGCTTTATATTTTCTTCTGCTATGTTATCAACAAGTTCCTGAAAAAGCACAGGTGGTGGAGTTTGTTTTTCAATAATCCACTTGCAGGCTAATATGGGACGTATCACATAAAAATATTTTTTTAGTTTAATTTCCTTGTTTTTAAGATATTTATTAGTATTTGATAATGCTGTGTTCAAATAATGATGCAATCCCGATTTACAAGAAAAATATTTATTCAATTCTGGAGATATTTCCTTTATAATATCATGTGTATGATAAATTACAGGAGAATTAAGCCATTCAAAAGCTGTTGGATTAGAATTATGTGTCAATTGAAGAAACTTTGAAATATCCCAGCCATTTATATCATATATATCATTGATTTCCCATTCGATTACATCACGTTTTTTTTCAAGGCGAAGATAGTTGTTTTTTGGACGAACATATATAAACCTCACATCATAATCACTGTCTGGTGACGCAAAGCCCCATGCACGGCTACCAGATTCTATGGCGTGAAGTATAATAACATTTTCTGATTTTTCAATTTCTGAAAGCTTATTTATAATATTTGATTTCATATATTATCACCTGTATTAATT
>CAZTUV010000021.1:0-18521 GCA_964616595.1 uncultured Alistipes sp. | reverse complement strand
CGTTTATATCTATATTAATTTTTATTGCTCCTATACAAATATATCCAAATACACTTGACGAAAAGAGATTTATGTTGTATAATATGTTCATGGTTTGAATTTTGAAAAGAGGTGAATTGATTTGAGAATAAATGTGCTGGGTAAACTTTCTAAAAAAGAACTGCCACTGGATTATACTCCAGCATTTGTTAGTTGTATAAAAAAGGTGACAAGTAAAGATGTTCCGGAATGGTTTGCTAAGAATTATAAAATCAATGAACATAAAGAAAAAAATTTCTGTTTTTCTGTCAGGTTTAATAAACCTGTATTTTCAAAAGATAAAATAATTCTTGCAGATGAAAATATTCATATGGTGATTGATATCTGTGACTTTTCTGACGGAATAGATTTGTATAATGCTTTTGTGAAAAACAAACACTTACAATATCCTTTTCCAAATGGAAATACACTTACAATTACAGGAGTTAAGATTGATAATCATAAAACAATTAATTCTAGTGCAATACTTATAAAGATGCTTTCTCCACTTATTGTCAGAATTAATGAGGAAAACAAAAATTATTATATTTCCTGCAATGATGAGGAATTTGGCAAATATTTTTCAATGTCAGTAGCAACAATGCTTGAAAATCTTTATGGTGTGAAAGTTGAAGCAGATAGTATAAAGATTTTTAATGATAATTCTAAAAAAACTGTTGTTAATACATTTGGAAATAAAATTACTGCAAATGTGGGAACATATGTAATAAGGGCAAATTCTAATATTCTTAATGTGATATCACAAACTGGCATTGGTAGTAGAAGGTCTCAGGGATTTGGGTGCTTTGATGTTATTTCGGAGGTGATGTGATTGGATTCTAATTTTATTAAAATTTCCCTTGGAAGTTCGTTCATGAAAAATGCAGGTATATGTGGGTTTATTAAATTCCTTGTACATAATAATGCTAAGGAAAATGTTGATTATAAAATCGTTGGACAGAATTTATATATCAATAAAGAATATCTGAAAAATAATTTTGATGATATTGCAATTAAATATGTGGATACAATGGTGGAAATATTTGAGGAAACAAGTTCCCATAAAAGAATGCTGAATAGTGTTGATAACACGGTTAAAGCCCTTGAAACTAATAGTATAGATTCTCTCGATAAAGAACAATACAATAATTGCATGACAGAACTTAATTTATTTGCTGATAGAATGACTATTTCAAGCAAAATAAGTACTTATGATTTATTATCCAAATATGAAGATGTTTTACCTATAAAACGTGAAGTTTTTGACAAGATTAAAAAAAGTAAGGATTTAAATGAAAAGTATGAATTTTATAAAGAGGCTGTAAAGCTTGTTGAACAGCCAATAGTTCATAAATTACTTATATACAATGAGTTGTTGTATGGAAAATTTAAACTTTTTTTCAGTCAAAATTCACAAACACACAAAATAACTTGTTTGTGTGAAAAGGATAAAAGCTTTGACCAAATATACCATAAGAATTTTATCGTTCCTTTGATAGATGAATTTGATGTGGAAGATAAAAAGAAAAACTATCAATGTATTGAATGTATGGGAAGTATGAAAAATAAGAGAGATTTTACTTTTCTTGTTGATTCTTCCGATGATTTGAACCGTAAAAAGTCATATTACTGGAATTGCAAAACTGATGCTCATGTATGTCCTTTGTGTGCTTTTATATATACATTTATTCCTTTAGGTTTTTCATTTTATGGTGGCGATGCATTATTTGTAAATGAAAACAGCAGTATAGAACAGCTCAGACGTATGAATCAGAATATTCTTGAAATTCAAAATGATGGTAAGTTGAATAGACGTGTACTCAGAATATTTACCGATGAAAAAATAAGTACTATGAGTCGTGTTAAAAGTAATGTTCAAGTAATATTGTGTTCAAATAATTATTCGCATTTCAGATTTGATATAATAGATTTGGAAACAATAAAACATCTTGAAAAAGGAAGCAAATATTTGCAAAAACTTGAAAATATAAAAATTAACTTTGGTACGCAGGAAAAAAGCGATTGGCATTATGTATATGACATGGTTTTTGATTGCATAACTATGCGTCAGTCATTCTATGGAATGATTGATAAGATAATGAAACATGAGTTTTCAAATGGTTTTAATTATCTTAAAAATATTCTTTATCTTGAAACTATATTTTATGGAGGCGATAATGTGGACGAATTGAAGAAAAAGGTTGATGCTGCTTATCATTTCGGTTCTGCTTTAAGAGAAGAGATTCTTGGAAATGAAGAAACACGAAAAACAGATAAGAATAATGAAAATGATAACAAATTGCGTGGTGTAGTGTATCGTCTGTTGAATCTTACAGCATCAGGTAACTGTTCTGATTTCTTGGATACAGTGATTAGAGTGTATAATAGTTATGGATTGGCTATTCCATATGTATTTAAGGATTGTTACTGTTCTGAAGAAATGTTTAAAGCTATATCACATGGTTTTATTCTTGGACTTAAATATGTTCCGAATCCAGATAAATAAAATAACCAGTAAAGGAGAATGAATATGAATAAAAAAGGTCTTACTATATCAATGATTTTTGAGGCTTCAAGTGCTAACTATGGCGAAGGTATGGGAAATATCTCACAGCTTAAAAAAATGACACGTTCAGATGGAAAGGTTTATACATATATTTCCAGACAAGCTTTAAGATATAATATAGTTCAGCAGATGGGAATTGACAATACACCAGTGCATGATGCACAAACTGTTGTACAATTTGCTCCAGATACAAAGATTGATAAATATCCTGAAATTGACCTTTTTGGATATATGAAAACTAAAAAAGGAAAAGATGGTCAGGAGATAAGAAGTGCAGTGGCAAGACTTTCAAATGCAATATCTCTTGAACCATATAAATATGATACAGATTACCTTAATAATATGGGACTTGCACAAAGAAATAATCTTAAAAATGCACTTGCTTTAAGTGAAATCCATAAATCTTTGTATGCATATACTCTTACCATTGACCTTGATAAAGTTGGTATAGATAAAGATATAGCTATTTCCAATGATGAAAAGGCTGAAAGAGTAGTCAGACTTCTTGAAACTATCGAGTTCTTGTGGAGAGACATAAAGGGCAGACGTGAAAACTTTAATCCTGTATTTGCAGTAGGTGGAGTATACGACAGAAAGAACCCGTATTTTGAAAGCAGACTTAAACTTAAAAATGAAAAAAATCAACTTGATGTTGACTTGATAAGCAGTGTTATAAATTCATGCAATGATACTAAAGAAAATACTGTTGTCGGAAGCTTAAGCGGAGTATTTAATAACGATAGTGATATTATTGAAAAATTATCTCCTGTGTCAGTAAATGAAATGTTTGCAGAACTTACAGAGAAAGTGAGAGCATATTATGCCTAAGGCAATCAGACTGAAACTTTTTCAGCAATTACCTAATTATCGTAAGCCGTCAAGCTTTATAGTAAAAGAGAGTTACCCTATGCCACCATATTCCAGTGTTATAGGAATGATTCATTTTGCTTGTGGTTTTAAGGAATATCACGCTATGAAAATTAGTATTCAGGGAAAATATGCTTCTGAAATTTCTGATGGTGCAACAACATACAGTTTTGGAGGAGTAAAATATGAAACTCGAAGACATCAGCTTAAAATTGACAATGGTAAGGGCGGATTCGAGGGCATTACAAGAGCTTTTAAATACAGTCATCTCTTGACAGACGTTGAATTGTGCATACATATTATGCCGGAAAATGAAGATGATTTTGAAACAATACTGCATGGACTGAAATTTCCAGAGGATTATATTAGCCTTGGAAGAAGAGAAGATATTGCCAGAATTGATGATATCAGTGTGGTCAATCTTGAAGAAATTGATACTGATGATAATGATTATGAAGGTATAATATCAAAATATTCAGCATATCTGCCTGTTGATTATATTTCGGAAAGGGACTTTGAAAAAGATAGTATAGCTGGAACAGTATACAATCTCCCGAAAGTTTTTGAAATAACTAAAACGGGCAGAAAATGGAAGGAAATTGTTCAGGCAATATATCTTCCGGCTGATAAAAGTATTGTCGATAGCGTAGCTGAAAATGAAAATGTGTTCCTGGACAGTGAAGAACAATTACCAGTATTTTTTGCATAATATTTTTTAATCTTAACATATTGGAATATTATTTATAGGGGAATGAAAATGAACGAACTTTATAATTTATATGCTAAAAGCAACAGGGAAACTATTAGACAACATACTGATAAAATGCTGGATACTTTTAATGAATTCATTTCACTTTATGGTTGTTATTTTAACGATACTACAATTAAAGCTATAAAATATGCTTGTGAATATCATGATTATGGCAAAGCATTGTATATTTTTCAGAAATCTGTCAAAAATAATGAATTTATTAATAATGTTCCAGATAAGAAAGATTTGGAAAAGCTCTATAAAAGCCATGGCTTTGAGAAATTCGTACCACATAATTATTTTAGTCCTGCATTTGTAAATTATAAAGAATTGAAAAGTCAGACCAATGAAATAACTGCCGAAATTATTTTGTCTGCCATATATTATCATCATAATCGTGATATAGATATAAATCATTCACAAATCATTGATATTATTAAAAATGACCTTGAAAAACGTTTTGGCAAATTGTATAAGAATTATTTAAATAAGATTTTCGGGGATAAGATTAATGATGATATATGGGTAGAATATGCAATAGTTCTGGGAATGCTTAATAAGCTTGATTATTATGCATCTGACCAGAAAGAAAAGTATCCTTTTGAGATTGATGGAAAATATAATAATAAATTTATTGGGGATTATGTTTTTCAGACTATAAATAAAAAATATACTTTACGTGATGTTCAGAAATATATGATTGATAGCCGTAATGAAAATGTAATAGTTACAGCTTCTACTGGTATAGGAAAAACTGAATCAGCATTAATGTGGGCGGATTCTTCAAAAGTTTTTTACACTTTACCTTTTAAGGTATCTATAAATGCTATGTATGACAGAATCTCCAATATGTATGGCTATGATAAAAATAAAGTGACATTGCTTCATTCTGATTGTATTTCGATAATTTCTGATTATGAAGAAGATTCGGATAAGGTTATGATGAAATATGATTCTTCAAGACGTTTTTCATATCCGATTACAATATGTACTATCGACCAGCTTTTCAGCTTTGTTTACAAGTATCGTGGCTGTGAACTTCTTTTAGCTACTTTGAAATATTCAAAAATAATTATAGATGAGATTCAGTCTTATGAACCAAAGGTTATTGCTAAATTGATTTATGGGCTTTCACTTATAACTAAGGCTGGTGGAAAATTCGCAATAATCACTGCTACAATGCCTCCTGTTATTATGCATTTTATGGAAAAGGAAAATATATCTTTCAGACCTGAAAAAACGTTTATAAATAATGAACTTTTGCGTCATAGAATACATTTTGAACAGGCGGAAGAGTTCGATTATGAAAAGATTGCAGAAATCAGCAAAACAAAGAAAGTTCTTGTGATATGTAATACTGTAAGGAGTGCAGTTAATGTATATCAGAATCTTTCAGAATTTTGTGAGTATGTAAGGCTTATTCATGCTAAATTTATGAGGAAACATCAAAAAATGCTTGAAAAGGAAATACTTGAATTTGAAAATGATAAAAATATTTCCGGAATATGGATTTCCACTCAGATTGTTGAAGCAAGTCTTGATATAGATTTTGATGTCCTTTTTACAGAAATGTGTTCTGCCGATAGTCTTTTGCAAAGAATGGGACGATGTTATAGAAAGAGAAATTATATTTCTGATAAGCCCAATGTTTATATAGTTGATAACAATAATGGTTGTGGTACTGTATATGATAAGGAAATATATGCACGTTCCGTGAAAATATTGGAAAATTATAACGATAATATGTTTTCTGAAGATGATAAACTTGAGTATATCAATAAAGTTTATGACGTTAACGAACTGATGACTAATAAATCGGCATATTTTAATAGTATAAGAGATGAAATCGATAATTTAAAGTTGACGGCTCCGTTTATAACAGATAAAAAAGAGGCAAAACAAAAATTGCGTGGTATAGTTTCCTATAAAATAATTCCTGAAAGTATATATAATGATAATATTGATGAGTTTCAGGAATGTTATGAAATTATTAGAAATCGGCGAAATTATAACTTGAATGAACGTATAAAGGCTGTTCAGTTTATGGAAGACCACTCTGTAAATCTGGGAAATTATGATGTAAGAGCATATGAAAAAAGCAGTTCTATTTTTGAAGGAACGGATTATTATACGCTTAATTATGATTATGACTTCGATGAAAAAACTCTTAAAGGTGAGGGTTTTAAATATACAAAAGACGAATATTCAAATTTCTTTTAATGAGGTGGTGCAGTATGCAGGAAGTTACAGGTATGCATATGCATTATTATATGGTATGCAAAAGGAAACTTTGGTTTTTTGAACACAATCTTTCAATGGAACAGCATAATGAAGATGTTCAGATGGGAAGAATTATAGATGAAAGTTCCTATGACAGAGAAGAAAAACATATTAATATAAATAATACTATTAATATTGACTATATTAAAGGAAACGTTATACATGAAACTAAAAAAAGCAATAAAATAGAAGATGCATCTATTATGCAGGTAAAATATTATATTTATTATCTTAAAAAACATGGTGCAGATGGATTTATCGGAGAAATTAACTATCCACTTTTGAAAAAGAAAGTTCATGTTTCGCTTGAAGAAGGGGATATAGAAAAAATTGAAAATATTTGTCGGGATATTAAGGAAATCTGTTCTGGAAAAGTTCCTGAGCAGGCTAAAGTAAAAAAATCAATATGTAAAAAATGTGCGTATTTTGATATGTGTATGATTTGAAAAGGAGGTTACATGAAAGAATCGTTATATGTTTATAAAAGCGGAACTTTGTCAAGAAGAGACAATACATTGACAATTACTGATAATGATGGTCGTAAAAAAGATTTTCCTTTTGAAAGATATGATAATATATATCTTTTTGGTCAGGTTAATGTGAATTCTGCTCTTTTGAGTTTTCTTTCCCAAAAAGGTATAAATGTTCATTTTTTCAACTATTATGGTTATTATTCGGGGACATTTTATTCTAAAGAGAAAAATGTATCCGGTGAACTTCTGATACATCAAGTCGAACATTATTGTGACCCTGTCAAAAGATTAGTTATTGCACAAAAAATCATTGACAGTGCATCTCATAATATATGTTGTAATCTTAAATACTATAATTCAAGGGGACGTGACCTTCAGGACTGTATTAACCAGATTGAAGCATTGAGAAAAAATATTTATAGTACAAAGTCTGTTTCCGAACTTATGGGGTATGAAGGAAATATAAGAAAAATATATTACAGTACATGGAATGTTATAATAAATCAGGAAATAAATTTTGAAAAAAGAATAAAACACCCACCTGATAATATGATAAATACTCTTATTTCATTTATTAATCAACTGGTTTATACAAAAACAGTAAATGAAATATATATAACACAATTAAATCCTACAATAAGTTATCTTCACGAACCGGGAGAAAGACGACTTTCATTGAGCCTTGATTTATCAGAAATATTCAAACCACTTCTTGCTGATAGATTTATATTTGATTTACTTAACAAAAAACAGATAACAGAAAAAGATTTCACAAAAGACCTTGAATATCTTCATCTTAAAGAAAGTGCTTCAAATCTTATTGTACGTAAGTTTGATGAAAGAATGAAAATAACAATTCATCATAAAACTTTGGATAAAGATGTTTCGTATCAATATCTTATAAGACTTGAGGCATACAAACTTATAAAACATCTTATGAATGAAAAAGAATATGATGGTTTTAAGAAGTGGTGGTGATGATATATGTACATAATATTGGTCTATGATATATTTACTGATGAAAAAGGGAAAAAGATACTTCCAAAGGTATTTAAGATATGTAAAAAATATCTTACCCATATACAAAAATCGGTTTTTGAAGGTGAATTATCACCATCACAATTTACAAGGCTTAAAGTTGAATTGAAACCTTTAATAAGAGACCCAGAAGATTCATTGGTTGTTTTTAAAACCAGACAGGAGAAATGGCTCGATAAGGAATATTTTGGAGGTGCTGTGGACGAAACAGATAATTTTTTCTGAAATGTCGGTGTAGTATAATGCTTTTTTTACGGGACATCGACGGCAACGAAAAATATGTAAAATACGTTGTTTTATGTTTTTACTCAAGATTGGTTTTATTAAAATTCGTAAAAAACTGTTACATCGACTGAAACTGTATGTTTTTGTTGCATGATTACGTTGCTTGTCGTTGTCCTGTATTAATCTTAACATATTGGAATGTAAATTATGTTAAGATTAATACAATTATAGACAAGACAGTGTATTAATCTTAACATATTGGAATGTAAATATATGTTAAGATTAATACGTGCTGTGGCACGCTGATGTATTAATCTTAACATATTGGAATGTAAATATATGTTAAGATTAATACGGAATTTGCTCAAACTATGTATTAATCTTAACATATTGGAATGTAAATATGCGGTTTACAAGCAAATTTAAAAATTCATTCAGTATTAATCTTAACATATTGGAATGTAAATCTATAAAATCAGCATTTTGCACTAACTCAATCAGTGTATTAATCTTAACATATTGGAATGTAAATGAATTATCTTTTGAAGTTGACAACGAAATCCGAAAAAGTATTAATCTTAACATATTGGAATGTAAATATGTTAAGATTAATACGGGTACTGAATTAGTTCAGTATTAATCTTAACATATTGGAATGTAAATATAGGGTAATATGTGGTGACGTTTGCTATGTTTTTTCGTATTAATCTTAACATATTGGAATGTAAATACATGTGACAAATTAAAATTAGTAGCTGATTACTTAGGTATTAATCTTAACATATTGGAATGTAAATTTGTTATATCACTCATACGCTGTCCTAGATTATTGGTATTAATCTTAACATATTGGAATGTAAATATATGTTAAGATTAATACACGCGGAGTTCGATGACAGTATTAATCTTAACATATTGGAATGTAAATATATGTTAAGATTAATACACGTTTAAACGCTGTCGAAGTATTAATCTTAACATATTGGAATGTAAATATAAAAAACGCTCAAGCCTGCGGTGAACCATATGTCAGTATTAATCTTAACATATTGGAATGTAAATAAGGTTGCTGAATATATTCAGGAGTTAAGAGAGCGGCAGTATTAATCTTAACATATTGGAATGTAAATCAGGTTTATCAGTAGTGGGAATAAATAACTTTTTCGTATTAATCTTAACATATTGGAATGTAAATGCGATTGTGCTTGACGTTGTTAAAAATGTTGCTCTTAGTATTAATCTTAACATATTGGAATGTAAATTGAGACGTCCTGAGACGTCCTGCACACCCTGAGACGGTATTAATCTTAACATATTGGAATGTAAATATTAGATATCTGTTCAACACTAATAGCACCCTGACAGTATTAATCTTAACATATTGGAATGTAAATAACAAATCAGAAAACAGAATAATAATATTGCTTATGGTATTAATCTTAACATATTGGAATGTAAATGTGATGATTGATTGAAGTCCGATTAGTGCATCACCAGTATTAATCTTAACATATTGGAATGTAAATTGAAGTTTGGAATGATGGTACAGGCATTGAAATATGGTATTAATCTTAACATATTGGAATGTAAATAATTTATGAAATATATGGGAGGGGAAAAGCAAACAAGTATTAATCTTAACATATTGGAATGTAAATCTTCCAAAATGCGGTGGTATATACAGCGACATTTTGTATTAATCTTAACATATTGGAATGTAAATTCGTTTATATCATTTGCACAAATCATAAAACCATGAGGTATTAATCTTAACATATTGGAATGTAAATTTAGGAATTGCAAGAATATATGAAGTTCCTGCCGGTATTAATCTTAACATATTGGAATGTAAATCAAGACAAAACTATTGAAATCATATCGGAACTTGAGTATTAATCTTAACATATTGGAATGTAAATGAATATCGAAAATGTTGAAAAAATCACAGGCTTATGTATTAATCTTAACATATTGGAATGTAAATAAAAAAACATCAAAAACAAAAGATATAGCAGACAAAGTATTAATCTTAACATATTGGAATGTAAATTCATTTGCATAAATCTCATCTTTTCGGCGGTTTGCGGTATTAATCTTAACATATTGGAATGTAAATTGCTGTCAATTTAGATGTACTTACATCTAATTTTTGTATTAATCTTAACATATTGGAATGTAAATGACGGACTGGGCGACCTTAAACGCACGAACGAAATAGGTATTAATCTTAACATATTGGAATGTAAATGTAGAATCTGAATATATATCAGCTTTTGTTATAGAGTATTAATCTTAACATATTGGAATGTAAATAAATCAAAGCCACTGAAACGCAAAATTTTTGATTGGAGTATTAATCTTAACATATTGGAATGTAAATTGTGCAAGGTAAGGGATTTGTGGAGTATCAATTGAGTATTAATCTTAACATATTGGAATGTAAATGAGAAATGAACTTAAAGAACTTGGACTGTTACGCCAGTATTAATCTTAACATATTGGAATGTAAATTATGACTGGAACATACGCAAAGACGGTGTATAATCGGTATTAATCTTAACATATTGGAATGTAAATCAAGAAAATGAAATTGATGGTCTGATGTATCAATTGGTATTAATCTTAACATATTGGAATGTAAATTACTTTGTAGGCAAGGACGTCGCAACTATCCTTGGTATTAATCTTAACATATTGGAATGTAAATCAAGCACGGAGCATATATGACTCCGGATACGCTCGAGTATTAATCTTAACATATTGGAATGTAAATGCTTCTGAAATAGGAGAGTGAAAAAATGAATAATCTTGGTATTAATCTTAACATATTGGAATGTAAATTGCGGTTGTCAAAGCTCCTGCGATATCTCCGATAAGTATTAATCTTAACATATTGGAATGTAAATGAGCGTTGCAGAAAGCTTTGAAACAGTTTGGAAAAAGTATTAATCTTAACATATTGGAATGTAAATCTACAAACGCTTGAATTTGTTCAATGTCTGCTATTCCGTATTAATCTTAACATATTGGAATGTAAATTGTCATTCAAGTCTACATCGTTAAATGCTTCAAAAGTATTAATCTTAACATATTGGAATGTAAATGACACATCTTCGATGATGGTAGCGTTTCCTTCGGGAAGTGTATTAATCTTAACATATTGGAATGTAAATAGAATATTTTTTCTTGTATTTACTTCTGGAGAAAGTGTATTAATCTTAACATATTGGAATGTAAATGAATTCCGTTTTGGTGCAAATCCTGCAACCTTTGGCGTATTAATCTTAACATATTGGAATGTAAATTTTGTGAATAATAGGATTAATTTTTATAATCTCTTTGTATTAATCTTAACATATTGGAATGTAAATATATTTTCCGTGAAAGGTGCAAGAGATTGTAAAAGTGTATTAATCTTAACATATTGGAATGTAAATTTAATCAGTCGATTGCGGAAATGCGGTATCTCAGGCAGTATTAATCTTAACATATTGGAATGTAAATTCCGCCGAAAAACAGCCACTTTATTGAATTGTCACGTATTAATCTTAACATATTGGAATGTAAATCAAAATGTTCTTCTTTTCTATACACATCATGAACTTGTATTAATCTTAACATATTGGAATGTAAATTGGTAAAATGTAAATGCAGAGCCTTTCTCTCAGAAGGTATTAATCTTAACATATTGGAATGTAAATTGTTCTAGGTGCAAGAACATCTCTTTTAATATCAAGGTATTAATCTTAACATATTGGAATGTAAATTTTTTCATAAATATTAAAAATGGGACTTTTGCGGGAGTATTAATCTTAACATATTGGAATGTAAATGAATGTTGGAGAATGTTGGAGAATGTTAGAAATGAAGTATTAATCTTAACATATTGGAATGTAAATTGTGCAGAAATAAAACTATATACACATGGCGACACGGTATTAATCTTAACATATTGGAATGTAAATACGGTCAAAATATGACTGAATCAAAGCTTCACCAGTGGTATTAATCTTAACATATTGGAATGTAAATTCACAGACTGTTGAAGTTACTCCAGTTTTAACTGGGTATTAATCTTAACATATTGGAATGTAAATCCACGACTTCGAGACTTTCCAGCAAACAGTTAAAACGTATTAATCTTAACATATTGGAATGTAAATGAAGATACTGAAAATGCATATAAAAAAGCTGTTTGGGTATTAATCTTAACATATTGGAATGTAAATCCGTTTTTGTGATTCACTTCAGAATAATAGTCATGGTATTAATCTTAACATATTGGAATGTAAATTCAGAATTTGTGGGCAATACACACGGGCAAAAAACGGTATTAATCTTAACATATTGGAATGTAAATCGTTATAGAAATGCTGGGAAATTGCGTGATTCTGTCGTATTAATCTTAACATATTGGAATGTAAATTCATTGTTTTCAATATGTCATTCAAGCGACTTACAGAGTATTAATCTTAACATATTGGAATGTAAATGCATTGAGATAAGTCATTGATGCACTATAACCAAGGTATTAATCTTAACATATTGGAATGTAAATGATATGCGATTCTGTAAAATACGGAAGTAATACAGAGTATTAATCTTAACATATTGGAATGTAAATAAATCAAAGCCACTGAAACGCAAAATTTTTGATTGGAGTATTAATCTTAACATATTGGAATGTAAATTGTGCAAGGTAAGGGATTTGTGGAGTATCAATTGAGTATTAATCTTAACATATTGGAATGTAAATGAGAAATGAACTTAAAGAACTTGGACTGTTACGCCAGTATTAATCTTAACATATTGGAATGTAAATTATGACTGGAACATACGCAAAGACGGTGTATAATCGGTATTAATCTTAACATATTGGAATGTAAATCAAGAAAATGAAATTGATGGTCTGATGTATCAATTGGTATTAATCTTAACATATTGGAATGTAAATTACTTTGTAGGCAAGGACGTCGCAACTATCCTTGGTATTAATCTTAACATATTGGAATGTAAATCAAGCACGGAGCATATATGACTCCGGATACGCTCGAGTATTAATCTTAACATATTGGAATGTAAATGCTTCTGAAATAGGAGAGTGAAAAAATGAATAATCGTATTAATCTTAACATATTGGAATGTAAATACAAGAACATTTTCTATATTTTCAAAATTTTTTTCCGTATTAATCTTAACATATTGGAATGTAAATCTGAAATTATCAGTATCATTAGAATTATATGGTAATGTATTAATCTTAACATATTGGAATGTAAATATTTTTAACTGCTAAAGCTGTTACAGGTTTGATGCAGTATTAATCTTAACATATTGGAATGTAAATCTAACTTCTTTACTTATTACTGGATAACCATATTCCCGTATTAATCTTAACATATTGGAATGTAAATTTGCGGTAACTTGGTTCAGGGACGGCAGTTTTGCGTATTAATCTTAACATATTGGAATGTAAATGTGAAGCTGGTGATGCACTAATCGGACTTCAATCAATGTATTAATCTTAACATATTGGAATGTAAATTATTTAGTCAACTTCGCAAGTCATGTAGAAAAAATAGTATTAATCTTAACATATTGGAATGTAAATAAAGCAGGTTTCCCACAGTTTACACATCTGTGTTCGTATTAATCTTAACATATTGGAATGTAAATACGTTTGAATTTCTTAGCGTTCGGTAGCTTGCTCGAGTATTAATCTTAACATATTGGAATGTAAATCGTAGATGAAGACGATAAAACGGTGAACGATTCATGTATTAATCTTAACATATTGGAATGTAAATTTACGCTTGATTTTCTGTTTGCGTGTGTTTCTCATGTATTAATCTTAACATATTGGAATGTAAATTTTTTCTTATGTAATCTTTTGTGAAATTTTCCCCAGTATTAATCTTAACATATTGGAATGTAAATCAGTAATGAATGTTGAATGGTATCTGATAGCCTGTATGTATTAATCTTAACATATTGGAATGTAAATTCACCTTCGTTTGCGTAGTAAGGTTCGACGCTTGATGTATTAATCTTAACATATTGGAATGTAAATCAACGGTACGGGCTTCACAGTCTGAAAATGCTTTAAGTATTAATCTTAACATATTGGAATGTAAATAAAAACAAATTATAAATTATTGAGGTGATAATATGGAGTATTAATCTTAACATATTGGAATGTAAATAGAGTCCGATAACTGGGCAATAAAGGGCGTTGCCGGTATTAATCTTAACATATTGGAATGTAAATCTTTCTCTATCTCTTTTTCTTTATCTTTATCTTTCTGTATTAATCTTAACATATTGGAATGTAAATTGTGTATATAGTTTTATTTCTGCACATGGGACAAGGTATTAATCTTAACATATTGGAATGTAAATGCACGCCCTGCACGCCCGTATTAATCTTAACATATTGGAATGTAAATCAGCGTGCCACAGCACGCACCCAGAACCACACAGCGTATTAATCTTAACATATTGGAATGTAAATATGTTTGCAATTCTTCTATAGTTTGAGCAAATTCCGTATTAATCTTAACATATTGGAATGTAAATCAGCACGCACAGCACGCACAGCACGCGTATTAATCTTAACATATTGGAATGTAAATGTTTTAGTGTGATACACCCGTTTTAACGTGTGCTAGTATTAATCTTAACATATTGGAATGTAAATATATTTAAGACTTTGTGAAAATTCGCTAAGTCCGTCGTATTAATCTTAACATATTGGAATGTAAATTATTCATATGCAGAGTGCGTGGCTATCGGCTAATGGTATTAATCTTAACATATTGGAATGTAAATTAAGTTCTTCGATTACCCACTCTATGTATGTCAGTAGTATTAATCTTAACATATTGGAATGTAAATCGAAATAAAGCCACCTAAAAGCTATTCCAACTAGTATTAATCTTAACATATTGGAATGTAAATTTGCTGTAAAAGCTGTAACTACTGAATTAATTAATCGTATTAATCTTAACATATTGGAATGTAAATTTACTAAAATTTGCAAGTGCATTTGCTCCAAAAGTTAGTATTAATCTTAACATATTGGAATGTAAATTTGTGTCAGTTCAAGTAAAATTTCACTGTTTAGCAGGTATTAATCTTAACATATTGGAATGTAAATCTATACAGCCCACAGAACAACAACATCACATAATGCGTATTAATCTTAACATATTGGAATGTAAATATTGGACAGAGAGTGACTATGTAAACTCTAATCTGGTATTAATCTTAACATATTGGAATGTAAATTTTCTTGAAGTTCGATTGTACGAACTTCTTCCTTAAGTATTAATCTTAACATATTGGAATGTAAATCAGAAAAAACAACCCTCAATATCGTGATATTCTCTTGTATTAATCTTAACATATTGGAATGTAAATAAATATTTTTTATGCAGTTTCTTAAAAGCATTGTGAGTATTAATCTTAACATATTGGAATGTAAATCTCTCGTTGCATCACATACAACTCTTGCTATCAGGAGTATTAATCTTAACATATTGGAATGTAAATGCGTGCGTGCGTGCCACGCGTGCAGTGACATACTAGGTATTAATCTTAACATATTGGAATGTAAATGAGCGTGATTTTTGATAGCTTGTACAATATACACAAGTATTAATCTTAACATATTGGAATGTAAATATATCTTGTATTTCAATTAGTGTTTCTATTCTTTCGTATTAATCTTAACATATTGGAATGTAAATTTATTAAATTGTACACCATATTCACGCTGACTCATGTATTAATCTTAACATATTGGAATGTAAATTGTAAAAAGTAATATTCCAGTAAAGCTAATCAGAGCGTATTAATCTTAACATATTGGAATGTAAATATTACATTGGTACACTTAAATATGTACATATAATCGTATTAATCTTAACATATTGGAATGTAAATTCTGGTGCGTAAAATAGCTTTGCGAAAAGCCTTGAGTATTAATCTTAACATATTGGAATGTAAATGAAATATATATACGACGTTGAGGACGTTTTCGGCTGGTATTAATCTTAACATATTGGAATGTAAATATCATTGCAAGAGAATATGACGTTTACAAGTGTAGTGTATTAATCTTAACATATTGGAATGTAAATGTAATAACGCTTATTTGCCATTATTTTTCCTCCTTCGTATTAATCTTAACATATTGGAATGTAAATGATTTTTTTAGCCTTAAAAGACTTTTGCGAGTTATGTATTAATCTTAACATATTGGAATGTAAATAATAGCAAGCGGGCGGAGAATGTATAATCACTAGCTGTATTAATCTTAACATATTGGAATGTAAATCATCTTTCAAGAAAAGCAATTGTCACTTTCACATTGTATTAATCTTAACATATTGGAATGTAAATCAGAAAGCAATTCGTGACCACGTAGATGAAGACGATGTATTAATCTTAACATATTGGAATGTAAATGAGGTTGACGAGGTTCTTCCACCCAAGAGGGTGAGAAGTATTAATCTTAACATATTGGAATGTAAATTAAGATGTCACTTCAATCATTGCTGACTCTTTATAGTATTAATCTTAACATATTGGAATGTAAATAAAATCTTTTTACAATCTTTGGTTATATACTTAGTGAGTATTAATCTTAACATATTGGAATGTAAATGAATCTCGTAAAGTACAAATAGTTTTATAACTATCGTATTAATCTTAACATATTGGAATGTAAATATTTTATAGTTATCAATAAACCCCTTGAATGTTTTCGTATTAATCTTAACATATTGGAATGTAAATACAAAGTTCGAGCAAGGTATTCTGTACGATGAAATCGGTATTAATCTTAACATATTGGAATGTAAATGTCGGAATTTCAGAAGAGAATCTCGGTGATGGCTGATGTATTAATCTTAACATATTGGAATGTAAATGAGTTTCGATAATTTCAAAATCCATATTATCACCTCGTATTAATCTTAACATATTGGAATGTAAATTGAGGGATTTAATTTAGAGTTGACAGCAAAAGAAACGTATTAATCTTAACATATTGGAATGTAAATAAATAAAGCTTTTTTCTGATATCTGGTACAGTATCGTATTAATCTTAACATATTGGAATGTAAATAGCGTTTTGAACTTTTCAAACACCTTCCTCCCGTTGTATTAATCTTAACATATTGGAATGTAAATTTTGGATGAACAAGAATATATATTTTATTGTTATCCGTATTAATCTTAACATATTGGAATGTAAATATACTCGAAAAACCTGCTCCTGATATTATCAGCGATGTATTAATCTTAACATATTGGAATGTAAATTCACGTTGTGAAAAGTGCGATTTTTGCAAATCAACGTATTAATCTTAACATATTGGAATGTAAATGCGATTAGGAAACACGGAGCATATATGACACCGGATGTATTAATCTTAACATATTGGAATGTAAATTGCCGAACAAGGTGTTGCTGTTTCAATGTCATCAATCGTATTAATCTTAACATATTGGAATGTAAATTACATTGAACGCATTATCAATATTTCTGACTTACCGTATTAATCTTAACATATTGGAATGTAAATTTGTCAAGTGTGAGGTTAAATTTTTGTACTAAATCTGTATTAATCTTAACATATTGGAATGTAAATTAGTTTATTTTTATACAAAGTGTATTATTTGAGTGACGTATTAATCTTAACATATTGGAATGTAAATAAATTCAGGCTTGATGTAGTTGAGGAATTACAGGAAAGTATTAATCTTAACATATTGGAATGTAAATACAAATCGACCATCACATCTATTTTATTTCCTAGCAGTATTAATCTTAACATATTGGAATGTAAATGTTTTCAGAGTGAATTCAAATTATAAAAGTTTTAACGTATTAATCTTAACATATTGGAATGTAAATAACTGGCACTTGAAATAGATGAAAACGTTGAAAATGGTATTAATCTTAACATATTGGAATGTAAATCGCATTAAGGAATTGGCTTAATCGGGATAACATAAAGTATTAATCTTAACATATTGGAATGTAAATACAAAATCTAATTTAAAGTAGAAAATAACTTGACGTATTAATCTTAACATATTGGAATGTAAATCTTTACAGTCGACACGAATTCAAGTGCAGAAACTATCGTATTAATCTTAACATATTGGAATGTAAATTGCACGAAATGTATTAAAAACTTCTATCGTCGTTGGTATTAATCTTAACATATTGGAATGTAAATGTTGAACTGCAATACAGAAAGTATAAAAACAATCGTTGTATTAATCTTAACAT
>CAZTUV010000020.1:0-18740 GCA_964616595.1 uncultured Alistipes sp. | reverse complement strand
AAGGCTGTATTCCGTTCATGGGATAACCCAAGAGCTAACGTTTACAGACGTGACAATGATATTCCTTTCTCTTGGGGTACTGCTGTTAACGTACAGTCAATGGCATTCGGTAACATGGGTGATGATTGCGGTACAGGTGTTGCATTTACTCGTGACCCTGCAACTGGTGAAAAGAAACTCATGGGCGAATTCCTTACAAATGCACAGGGCGAAGACGTTGTTGCTGGTGTAAGAACTCCTATGCCTATCTCACAGATGGCAGAAACTTTCCCGGAAGCTTATGCACAGTTTGTTGAAGTTTGTCAGACTCTTGAAAACCACTACCACGATATGCAGGATATGGAATTTACTGTTGAAAACAAGAAACTCTATATGCTCCAGACAAGAAATGGTAAGAGAACTGCTCAGGCTGCTCTCAAGATTGCTTGCGACCTCGTTGACGAAGGCATGAAAACAGAGCAGGAAGCTGTTGCTATGATTGACCCAAGAAACCTTGATACACTTCTTCACCCACAGTTCGATACAAAGGCTCTTAAGGCTGCAACTCCTCTTGGCAAGGGTCTTGGTGCATCACCTGGTGCTGCTTGCGGTAAGGTTGTATTTACAGCTGACGACGCTGTTGTATGGGCTGAAAAAGGTGAAAAGGTTGTTCTTGTACGTCTTGAAACTTCCCCAGAAGATATTACAGGTATGAAGGCTGCACAGGGTATCCTTACAGTTCGTGGTGGTATGACTTCACACGCTGCTGTTGTTGCTCGTGGTATGGGCGAATGCTGTGTATCCGGTTGTGGCGACATCAAGATGGACGAAGAAAATAAGAAATTTGAACTCGGCGGAAAGACTTTCGTTGAAGGCGACTACATTTCTATCGATGGTACAACAGGTAACATCTATGAAGGAGTTATTCCTACTGTTGATGCTACTATCGCTGGCGAATTTGACAGAATTATGCAGTGGGCTGATAAGTACAGAGTTCTTAAGGTTAGAACTAACGCTGATACACCTGCTGACGCTAAGAAGGCTCGTGAACTCGGTGCAGAAGGTATCGGTCTTTGCCGTACTGAACATATGTTCTTTGACCCGGAAAGAATCGCTGCATTCCGTGAAATGATTTGCTCTGATACTGTTGAAGAAAGAGAAGCTGCTCTTGCTAAGATTGAACCAATGCAGCAGTCTGACTTTGAGGCACTCTATGAGGCTCTTGAAGGTAATGCTGTTACAATCAGATTCCTTGACCCACCACTCCACGAATTTGTTCCTACTGAAGAAGAGGACATTAAGGCTCTTGCTGAAGCACAGGGCAAATCCGTTGAAGCTATCAAGAACATCATCGCATCTCTCCACGAATTTAACCCAATGATGGGTCACAGAGGTTGCCGTCTTGCTGTAACATACCCAGAAATCGCAAGAATGCAGACTAATGCTATAATCAAGGCTGCTATCAATGTTAAGAACAATCACCCAGATTGGACTGTAAAGCCTGAAATTATGATTCCACTTATTGGCGACATTAAGGAATTTAAGTTCGTTAAGAAGGTTGTTGTTGAAGCTGCTGATGCTATCATCAAAGAAGCTGGTATTGAACTTGAATATGAAGTTGGTACTATGATTGAAATTCCACGTGCTGCTCTTACAGCTGATGAAATTGCTGCTAATGCTGACTTCTTCTGCTTTGGTACAAATGACCTTACACAGATGACTTATGGTTTCTCACGTGACGATGCTGGTAAGTTCCTTGATGCTTATTATGATAAGAAGATTTTTGAAAACGACCCATTTGCTAAGCTCGACCAGGTAGGCGTTGGCTCACTTATGAAGACTGCTGTTACACTCGGTAAGGGTGCTAATGACAAGCTTCACTGTGGTATCTGCGGCGAACATGGTGGCGACCCAACTTCTGTTGAATTCTGCCACAAGATTGGTCTTGATTATGTTTCATGCTCACCATTCCGTGTTCCGATTGCAAGACTTGCTGCTGCACAGGCTGCTATCGCTGACCAGAAGTAATTTTTAAACTTTTTAGTCTTAGTACTTAAAAAATAAACCTTCCTGTATCGTTTTTATATGAACTTTACAGGGAGGTTTTTGTATTGAAAGATAAAAAATGCCTCCTATGTTTTTATATGCCATAGGAGGTATTTTATGTTTTTAGTTAAAAATTATTCAAGGGTTTCAAGTGGTAATGAATCAACAGATATGCTTCCTGAAATAATCATTTGAATGACAAGAGCATCTTTTGAAGTAATACCATCATTACCTATAACATCAGCATTGATTGCACCCTGTTCAGTAAGAGGGTATTCATCAGCATTTGCAAGTGACTGCATTACAGTTACAGCGTCTGCAATACTAACTTCACCATCTTCATTAGCGTCTGCATAAGTGACATCAGGATTTTCAGTTGGTTTATTTGTAGTAGTTGTAGTAGTAGTTGGTACTTGAGTGGTTGTAGTAGTTGTAGACTGTTCGCTGCCTACGAAATTATAATTCTCAAATTCGAGTTCTGTATCGCTCCACCATAACTGAACCTGTGCAGTTTGGATAGAGGAAGGAACATTAGTAATATCGATTTCAACAGTAAGAGTGCCGTTACTGTCTACAACGCCTTCCCATTCGATAGATTCCCAATCACTGCCATTCATGTAACCAACACAACCATTAGCAGTAGTACCTGCCTTACCTGTGAAAGTAATGGTCATAGTATTGCTTGTACCTCTGTTTGCAAAGTCAACAACATAAGTAGGAATTACTGGTTCAATGGGTTGTTCCACTTCATCAGCGGCGTTGATGAGAGTAATTGATTCGATAGTAGTTTTACCATTAGTTCTTGCAAAGAGGTGTTCGATTTCTGATGCATCACCACTCCATGCGGATTCAATAGTAGATGATGAATAATAAGCGATACCATTTGTTTCATCAACATCATAAGCTTGAATTTCAGTCCAGTTATCCCATTCACTGTTTACAACAGCAATAACAGGAGTATCACCAGTATATTTTATAGCAACGTCTTTACCTTCAAGGTCTTTCCAAGATACATTAAGACCAGGGGTACAGTTGCCGTCTTTAACAGATGCATCAAGACTTAAAGAAGAATCAAGAACTTTTTTGCCTTCTGAAATATCTTCATGATTATACTGTTTGCCGTATTTCTGACTGCCCCATACTATTGAAGTATCAGCAAGGACTTTCATCATAGTGTCAACAACTAAACCGGAATCTTCATACCATTCAAGAGTATCTCTGTTGAGGTAATCGTGAGCCTCTGACGGGTCAGAATTTCCTCTTGCATCATTGTCCCAAAGTACACATGGGATACCATAGCTTTTAGTAAGAGTGATGTAAGTTTCAGCCCATTCACATCGAGCCTCGGTATTGTTGAAGTTAGAAGCACTGAATTCGCCGATTATTACTGGGATATCATTTCCTATGAACTGTTTACGGATATTATTAAGGATAGTTTCGAGTTCTGTTGCGTAAGCCTCGGAGAATGTGCTGTGGTCTGCAACGGAACTGTCCATTACAAATCCATAAGGTGAATAAGCATGGATAGATGCAGCTACATATTCATCATCAGGAAGTTCGAGAGTGGACATTATACTTGTATCACTTGATGCACAGTAACATGGACACATAAGAAGTCTTGTATCTTTATAAGGAGATTCGACGCTTCTTACAGTGTCTACAAAGTCCTGATTAAGTTTATTGATACATTCAGTTTCTGCGGTAGTAGGCCCCCACCATTCGTGGTCAGTACCAGCAGCACGAGGCTCGTTCATACCTTCAAAAATAAGGTGCTGGTCATAATCTTTAAATTCTTCGGCGATTTGTTTCCAGATAGCTTTAAGTTTTACGGATATTTCTTCGTAAGCTGTACCGAGGTCTGCTCTGTTAATCCAGTCTTCATGGTGAACATTAAGAATAACATACATATCATTTTTGTAAGCATAGTCCACTACTTCATGAACACGAGCCATCCATTCAGAGTCTATATTGTTATTGGAATCAAGATGTGGATACCATGTTGTGGGGAGACGTACTGTATTAAAGCCTTTAGCTTTTACAGCGTCCATCATTTCCTGAGTAGCTTTTGGGTTCCCCCATGAAGTTTCGGTATCAAGACCTGAACCGCCAGTAGCATCAAGAGAGTTACCATAGTTCCAGCCTATCTGCATATCTTCAGTGATTTCAAAGGCTGTTTTAATATTAGCGGCATCAACTATTTCGCTGTCATTGAGTGGTGCAAAATTAAGTGCAGATACCATGCAAAGAGCAGCAGCAGAAACACTTATTGCACGTTTTATTTTTTTAGATTTGTTAAACATTTTTAATTCCCTCCCGTATATTCTTAATTTAACAAATTTTTTCGTCTTTATAAGTTTATCACAATATTGCAAAAAAGTCAACACAATTTGTAAAAAGTGACGAATCTATGTGCGACGAATTTATTTGCAAATTTTTAGCAATAATGTATAAACGTTTTTCACAAGCGGAAATTCATAATTAGTTTTTGTGTGAATATGTAAAAATAAATTAATAAAATCTATATTTTGTTAATTGATTATGGATTACTTGAAAAGATAATTGTAATATGTTATAATAAATCAAATGATGTATTATAAGAAGGAGCAATTTTATATGAATTATAAAAGACTGGAAAAAAATATTATTGATAATATCAAAGAGGCACAAATAAAATTGGGATTCGATAATAGACCAATGAGCTTTAATTACGCTGAAAACTCTCTTAAAAGTTTACTTTATACAGAAAATGACCTTCAATCTGTATTAGATGATTTTTCAGTTAGTGTGAGGGAAAGACTAGGCAATTTATCATTTAGAAAAATAAAAAACGGTTTTTGTATAACTGTTCCGGTTGAGGGAACAGCATACGTTAATAATCTTAACGGATTTGATTTTATAACTGAATTTGTTAATACTATACGTTTACACGAAATCTCGATTGATAATATTATTTCAATATTTAAAAAGTATTCGGATAATGTAATCGTTCAGAAAAAAAATAACGGCGAATTTGATTATCTGATATATTTTTCAGATGGAAATCCAGATGAATATTATTATTGTATATCGCTTGAAGAGGAAATAGATGGTCATTTACACATTACGTATCATAGATTCATAAAGGAAGATTATATGGAATTCTCTTTCTGAATAATTATTTGTTTTTTGTAATTGACATTGATTTCACTGCATGATATAATTAATTTGTCAGCATATTGACGGGCTTTTATGCGTATAAAGTATTGATGCCCTAAATCTAAATTTTTGGAGATAGTAAATGTACAAAATAGTAAATAACATTAAAATAAATTATGAACAAAAAGGTTCAGGAGATTTGATAGTGTTGCTTCATGGTTGGGGAAGCAATATTAAACTTTTTGCAAATTTAATTGATTTGCTTTCGGAAAAATATACTGTTGTTGCAATGGATATGCCGGGTTTCGGCGAAAGTCAAGAACCACCATCTGCATGGTGTGTCGATGATTATGTGGATTTTGTTATAGATTTTCTGAAAGATTACAATACTAAAGAAGTTATGTTACTGGGACATTCTTTTGGTGGTCGTGTCATTATAAAGCTGAACAGCCGTCAAAATCTTGATTTTAAAATAACTAAAGTAATTCTTGTGGACAGTGCAGGAATACTTCCTCCTAAATCGAATAAAAAAAGTTTCAGAACATACTATTATAAATTTGGAAAAACTATTTTATCTATGGGAATTGTCCGAAAAATAGCTCCGGACGCTCTGGAAAACTTCCGCAAAAAAATGGGTAGTGCAGATTATGCGGCTGCATCTCCGCTTATGAGGCAAGTTCTTGTAAAGGTTGTAAATGAAGATTTAGAGCCTTTGCTCCCAAATATAAAATGCCCTACATTGCTTGTATGGGGTGTGAATGATACTGCAACACCTTTATCTGACGGCGAAAAAATGGAAAAATTAATTCCTGATGCCGGTCTTGTTAAACTTGAAAATGCAGGACACTATTCATTCCTTGAACAGCAGTTTACATTTAATCGTGTAATGCGTTCATTTATGAAGATTGACGAATAACATAAGGAGAATTATTATTGATGAGTACTGTATTTTTCTGCATTTATGCCATTGTAACACTTGCCGGAATAATATTTTCCGGTCTGCGTGAATTACATATGCTCCAGCTTAATGGCTATAAAACTCCCGAACATTCCTGGTGGATGAAAAAAAATTTCAGGAAGTACATATTTCCGCTTGTTCTCTTTGCAGGACAATTTCTAATGCTTGCAACGGGTTATAATATGGTTCTGCTTATAGTTTTTGTACTCTGCAATGTCATTATAGCTTTACTTAATAAACCTGGAAAAACTTTCAAAAAACCACTTAAATATACCGCCCGTGTAAAAAGAATGATGGTTACATTTTCTATATTGATTGCGGTAATGTTTGCAATAAGTATGGTTGTGGGAAGTTCTCCGTGTAAATGTTCCGACTGGAAACCTTTTGAAAATATTTTTCCTTTCATAATGGTAAATTCCGCATTATATCTGACTCCGTTGCTTGTACCGTTGTCAAATATTATAAATAAGCCTGTTGAAAAATATATTCAGAATTGGTACATAAATGATGCTAAAAGAATTCTGTCAGAAATGCCTGACCTCCATAAAATCGGTATTACCGGAAGCTACGGCAAAACAAGCATGAAGTTCTATCTTAGTGAATTGTTGAGTTCACAGTATAATACTCTTAAAACTCCAGAAAGTTTTAATACACCTATGGGCGTTACTATCACTATAAGACAGCACCTCAAACCGACTGATGAATACTTTATATGCGAAATGGGTGCAAGACGTGTTCATGAAATAAAGGAACTCTGCGAAATCGCTCACCCTCATGACGGTATTATAACTTCAGTAGGACCTCAGCATCTTGAAACTTTTAATTCAATTGAAAACGTTGTAAACACTAAATTTGAACTTGCTGACAGCGTTCAGGCAGTGGGAGGAAAAATTTATCTCAACGGTGATAACGAACTTATCAGAAAAAAAGCCCCTCAGTATAAAAACGCTATTATGTACGGTTTGCAGGAACATAACGATTACAGAGCAACTGATATTTCGGTTTCTGATAGAGGAACAGAATTTACTGTCACCACTCCTGACGGTGAAAACTGTAAATTTACTATGAAACTCCTCGGCGAACACAATGTACAAAACGTTTTGGGTGCAATTGCTTATTGTCATGGAATAGGAATTCCTCTTGAAAAACTTGTATTGCCAGTCAAGAGAATATCAGCCGTACCGCATAGATTGCAGTTGCTTGACAAGGGAGGAAATCTTACTTTTATTGATGACGCTTATAACTCAAATCCAAGCGGTTGCCGTGCCGCTTTAAATGTTCTGGGACTTTTTGACGCTTGCCGAATACTTGTAACTCCTGGAATGGTTGAACTCGGTGCTAAACAAGAAGAACTTAATTTTGAATTTGGACAGGAAGCATCAAAAGCTTGTGATTATATTGTTCTTGTCGGAAAAAATCAGACCCTGCCTATTTACAATGGAATAAAAGAATCAGGTTATAATATGGATAATGTTTATGTTGCTGATACTCTTAATGAGGCATTAGCTAAAGTTCAGGCATACCAGACCGATAAGAAAAAAATCGTTCTTCTTGAAAACGATTTACCTGACAATTATTGATGAAAGAAGTTCAGAAACGTTGAGAGCGGAAAGTGAATTGCATATTATAATTGACAAGTCAATAAATATGATATTCTATAAATGCTATGAACGGTATAATAACCGTTATTATAAAAAGGTTGCTGAGTATCCTTTTTCTGAAACTCAGCCAAAACAGTGCGGCACTCAGAAGTTGCTTGCCTTTTCGCAGTAAGAAGGGTGTCCATCAAAAAAGGAGTAACTATTTATGAAAATCAATCTTGCTGTAATTTTCGGTGGAAAAAGCGTTGAACATGAAGTATCAGTTATTTCAGCTGTTCAGGCTATGACAAATATTAACAAAGAAAAATATAATATAATTCCTGTCTATATGACTAAGCAAAATGAATTCTGGACAGGTGAAAAGCTTTTTGATATTAATTCATACAAGAATATTCCGGAACTCCTGAAAGAATGTACTTCATGTGTTTTCGTCAGAAGTGAAGGAAAAGTTCAGCTCATACGTCAAAAGATGAAAAAATTCGGTTCTAATCTCATTTCAGAAGTAGATGTGGCTTTTCCGATAGTACACGGAACTAATGTTGAAGATGGTGCTTTACAGGGTTATTTACAAACTCTTGATATTCCGTATGTTGGCTGTGATGTTCTTTCTTCAGCAGTCGGAATGGATAAATTTGTTATGAAAATTCTCCTCAAAGATGCTGGTTTCCCAGTGCTTGACTGTTGCAGATTTTCTTCATTTGAAATTGATAAAATTGAAGAATGTGCAAATAAAGTTGAAAGTAAATTCGGATATCCTGTAATCGTAAAACCTATAAATCTTGGTTCAAGTGTAGGTATATCGAAAGCTTCTGATAGAAATTCTCTTATAAAATCTATGGAGAATGCTTTTGAATTCTCTGACAGAATACTTGTTGAACCTGCGGTTGTTCAGCTGAAAGAAATTAACTGTTCAGTGGTTGGTGACAGCGAATCAGCAGAGGCATCTGTTTGTGAAGAACCTGTTCAGGCAAGTGATGAGGATATTCTCAGTTTTGAACAGAAATATGTGGGTGGCAGTAAATCCGGTGGTAGTAAGGGTATGGCTACTCTTAAAAGAAAAATCCCTGCTGATATTACTCCGGAACAGGACGAATTTATCAGAAGAACTGCTGTTGATGCATTCCGTTATTTAGGTTGCAACGGCGTTACACGAATTGATTTTATGATTGATATGGCTACTTCTAAAGTTTACATAAACGAAATAAATACCATTCCTGGTTCTCTTGCGTTCTATCTTTGGGAACCCAAGGGCGTAAAATATCCGGAACTTCTTGAACGTCTTATACAGCTTTCGCTTAAACGTTATAGAATGGGTGAAAAAATAAATTATTCCTTTGATACTAATATTCTTGCAATGGGCGGAAGTTTCGGTGCAAAGGGCAGCAAATGCTGATGGAGGTATTATATGACTGAAAAAGAAAAATTACAGGCAGGCGAACTTTATAATGGTAATGATAAAGAACTTGTTGCTGACAGGATTTCAGCCAAGAAATTATGTGCCGAATATAATGCAGTTACTTATAATGATTTTCAGAAAAGAGAAAGACTTTTAAGTCGTTTGCTTGCGTTTAAAGGTGAAAACACATGGATTGAACCAAATTTCTTCTGTGATTATGGTTATAATATTATAATGGGAGATAATTTCTATTCTAATCACAATTTGGTTATTCTTGACTGTGCTGAAGTTGTATTTGGTAATGACGTCTTTATAGGACCAAATTGTGGTTTTTATACGGCGGGTCACCCATTGGATTATAAAATGAGAAATTATGGTCTTGAATTCGCAAAACCTATAAAAGTGGGCAATAATGTATGGATTGGCGGAAATGTCTGCGTTATGCCGGGGGTTACTATCGGTGATAATGTAGTTATAGGTGGAGGAAGCGTCGTAACAAAAGATATACCTTCCGGAGTCGTTGCAGTGGGAAATCCATGTAAACCGGTGAAAGATATTCCGGAAAGTACTTTTATTCCTCCTGAACCTGAAATTATATCTGAACCAGAGTCAGAACCAGTGTCAAAGAAAAAAGTACGTCACTATTCTGTTGAAGAAATTATAAAATAGGAGGTTAAGCTTTGAATACACTTCATTTCAGGTATGCGGTGGAAATTGAAAAGACACGTTCAATTACTCAGGCTGCTGAAAACTTGTATATGGCTCAGCCTAATTTAAGTAAAGCAATAAAGGAACTGGAAAATACTTTAGGAATTACTATATTCAGACGTACCTCAAAAGGCGTTATTCCTACTGACCAAGGACTGAAATTTTTAGGATATGCCAAGCAGATTCTTATGCAGATAGATAATATGGAGGCTATACATTCTCCCGGAAAATCCAAAACAAACAAGTTACGTATATCTGTTCCGAGAACGGGATATATTTCCAAAGCGTTTTCAGATTATGTTGCCGAAACAAATAATTCCGATGATATGGAAGTATATTTTTGTGAGACAAATTCTTTAAGAACTGTCGAGAATGTCCGTGATTATGGCTATGATTTTGGAATAATACGTTTTAATATCGCTCATGAGAAATATTTTACAGATTTTCTTGAAGAAAAGAATATAAAAAGTCAGTTGTTATGGGAATTTGAAATGCTTGCGGTTATGTCAGCTGAACACCCTTTTGCAAATGCTGAAAGTCTGACTTATTCTGATTTATCCTGCAATTACATTGAACTTACTCAGGGAGACGATGCTATACCATATGTTTCAGGAGCAGTAGAAAAGCTTTATGCTGCAAATCGTCCAGCTGATATTCCTGTACGTAAAGTATGTATGTATGACAGAGGCAGTGCGTTGGATTTTCTGCTGACTGTTCCACAATCGTTTATGCTGGATTCACCTGTTCCGGATAGTCTTTGCAGTAAATATAATCTTGTACAACGAAAATGCAATTTTAATGATAACAGTTTCAAGGATATGCTCATATATTCTACTGGTCACAAACTCTCAGATATGGAACGGAAACTTGTAAATAAATTCTATGAAGTCCGCAATGAAACGGCATTTTCTGAATATCATTGAATATGCCTGTAATTGACAGCAAATAAACGATAATTAATTGTTTTCTGATAATTGACAAACAAATAAATATAATATATAATAAGTTGGATAACTAATAGCTTTATACTATTATTACTTCATACCGTTATTTGACGGTGCATTTTTATGAAAGGAAAAATTTCTTATGTTTGAAATTTTAGAAAAAAAATGTCTTAATCCGACTGTCACTCTTATGAAAATTAACGCCCCGAAAGTTGCAAAGAAATGCGAGCCAGGGCAGTTTATTATCCTTAGAACAGATGAGAATGGCGAACGTATACCACTTACTATTGCTGATTTTGACCGCCAGAATGGTTCTGTTACAATTATATTTCAGATTGTTGGTGCTACTACTGAAAAGCTTAATCATATGAATCAAGGAGATTGTTTACATGATTTTGTCGGCCCTCTCGGACGTGCAACTGAAACAGACGGTCTTAAAAAAGTTGCTGTTGTCGGCGGTGGCGTGGGTTGTGCAATTGCTTACCCTGTCGCAAAAAAACTCCATGAACTGGGAGTTGAAGTACACTCGATAGTAGGTTTCAGAAACAAAGACCTTGTTATTTTAGAGGAAGAGTTTAAGGCATCAAGTTCAAAGTTCATACTCATGTCCGATGACGGTTCAGCTGGCGAAAAGGGTCTTGTTACAGACGCTCTTAAACGTCTTATCGAAAGTGGCGAAAAATATGACCGTGTAATAACAATTGGCCCGTTAATTATGATGAAATTTGTCTGTCAGCTTACAAAACAGTATGAAATTCCAACAGTTGCGTCAATGAATCCTATTATGATTGATGGCACTGGAATGTGTGGCGGTTGTCGTCTTACAGTCGGTGGTCAGACAAAGTTCGCTTGTGTTGACGGCCCTGAATTTGATGGACATCTTATAGATTTCGATGAGGCTATGGCTCGTGGTGCTATGTATAAGCCTTTTGAACGTAAGGCTCATGAAGATACCTGTAATCTTTTCAAAAAGGAGGTACAATAAGATGTACAACAAGTCAATGACTAAAAATGAAATGCCTGTGCAAAATCCAGATGTGAGAAATAAAAATTTTAAAGAGGTGGCTCTCGGATATACTGAAGAACAGGCTATAGATGAGGCTAAAAGATGTCTTAATTGTAAAAATAAACCCTGTGTAAGTGGTTGTCCTGTTCAGATTAATATACCAGAATTTATCGCACAAGTTGCAGAGGGTAACTTTGAAGAAGCTTATAAAATAATTACTAAATCAAGTTCATTGCCGGCAGTTTGTGGAAGAGTCTGTCCTCAGGAAACACAGTGTGAATCAAAGTGCGTAAGAGGTATTAAGGGAGAACCTGTTGCTATCGGAAGATTAGAAAGATTCGTGGCTGACTGGCACAACGCACAGCCAGAAACTCCAGTAGAAAAACCAGTTTCTAATGGACATAAGGTTGCAGTAATAGGTTCAGGGCCTTCCGGACTTGCATGTGCAGGCGACCTTGCAAAAAAAGGCTATGATGTAACTATATTTGAAGCACTTCATGTTGCGGGTGGTGTATTGTCATATGGTATTCCGGAATTCAGACTTCCTAAATCGATAGTTCAAAAGGAAATCGATGGCCTTAAAGCTATTGGCGTTAAAATTGAAACAAATACAGTTATCGGAAAAACTATTTCCATTGATGAACTCATAGAAGAAGAGGGATTTGAAAGTATTTTCATTGGTTCTGGTGCAGGACTTCCAAGATTCATGAATATTAAGGGCGAAAATCTTAATGGTGTTTATTCGGCTAATGAATTCCTTACAAGAATTAATCTTATGAAAGCTTATAAGGCAGATTCTTCTACACCTGTTCAGGCAGGCAAAAAGGCTGTTATTGTAGGTGGCGGTAATGTTGCTATGGACGCTGCCCGTTGTGCAAAGAGACTTGGTGCAGAAGTATATATAGTTTACAGACGTACAGAAAACGAACTCCCTGCCCGTGCTGAAGAAGTAGAACATGCTAAGGAAGAAGGAATTATATTCAAATTCCTTACTAACCCTGTTGAAATTAAATCAGATGAAAATGGTTGGGTAAAAAGTATAGTTTGTCAGCAAATGGAACTTTCTGAACCCGATGAGTCGGGCAGAGCAAAGCCGATTCCAGTACCGGACGCTTTCTTTGAAATAGAAACAGACAGTGTTATAATGTCAATAGGAACATCTCCAAATCCTCTTATCAAGTCTACAACTGAAGGACTTGATACTCAGAAATGGGGCGGTATTATTGCTGATGAAAATGGCCTTACTTCCAAAGAAGGCGTTTATGCCGGTGGTGACGCTGTTACAGGTGCAGCTACTGTAATACTTGCTATGGGTGCAGGCAAAACTTCTGCTGCTGCTATTGATGAATACCTTCAGAAATAATTATAAAAATTCTTGACAAACGGAAGTTTTTATGATATGATATACATATCAAATCTGTGATGAGGAAGGCTTTTTGTTACAATGCCGTTTCCAGAGAGAACGTTGTTGGCTGCGAAATGTTCAACGGTTTTACTTTAAGCATACCGCCTCTGAGAGTGTCTAATAAACACCGGTCGCTCCCGTTATTGAGCTAATGAGATACAGTCTTACTGTGTGAATCAGGGTGGAATCACGGTTTTTATCGTCCCTTGTGCCTTTTATTGGCATGGGGGACTTTTTGCTTTATCGATTTAAAATCTATTGCAAAGGAGTTGAAAAAATGAATCAAATTAAATACAATGAAAAAGAAGAAGCGTTTGAGATTACCTATAAGCTTTGGGAAAAAGACGTTACAGTGCGTTTTTATGTTGAGAATCAGCAGGAAATTATGGATAATTTAAGCGAAATAGCTCAAAAGCTTGACAAGGTAAACCGGAACAGAAAGAAAATTGCTGAAATAATCTCCGATGAGGGATATTATGGAGGCCTTTCTGAAACTCTTGCAGATAGTATGCAAATTACCAGTGCCTATATTGATATCGATGATGATGGAGTTGTTGTGTGTTTCAATGTTGACAGTACCGATGGCTATTTACAGCCACTTTCAATTGAACTTGGAACAGATAATGGCATAGAAATCGTTGGAAAAATTTGAAAAGGAGAAAAAATATGATAAAATTAACTTTAAAAGACGGAAGTATTCGTGAAATTGAATCTTCTGCCCCTGCTTATGAAATAATAAAAGGTATCGGAATGGGTCTTTATAAAGCATCATGTTGTGTAAAAATTAATGGTGAAGTTAAAGACCTTAGAACTGTTATAGACAGCGACTGTGACTTTGAAGTATGTACATTTGATAGTATAGATGGTAAAAAGACTTTCTGGCATACAGCCTCACATATTCTGGCACAAGCTGTAAAAAGACTTTATCCACAGGCTAAACTCGCTATCGGACCGGCTATTGACAATGGTTTCTACTATGATTTTGACCTTGAAAAACCTTTCACACAAGAAGAACTTGACAAGATAGAGGCAGAAATGAAAAAAATTGTTAAGGAAGGTTTGCCTCTTGAACAATTTGAACTTTCACCAGAAGATGCAATAGCTAAACTTAAGGAAATGGACGAACCTTACAAGGTTGAACTTTGTGAAGAACACGTTGGTAAAGGTGAACCTATTTCATTTTATAAACAGGGCGAATTCGTAGACCTTTGTGCAGGCCCTCACCTTATGACAACAGCTCCTGTAAAAGCTTTTAAACTTCTTTCATGTACAGGTGCTTATTGGAGAGGTTCAGAAAAAAATAAAATGTTGTCAAGAGTCTATGCCGTTGCATATCCGAAAAACGCAGACCTTGAAGCAGATATCAAACAGCGTGAAGAAGCTAAACTCCGTGACCATAATAAACTCGGCCGTGAACTCGAATACTTTACAACAGTTGATACAGTAGGGCAGGGACTTCCTATTATATTGCCAAAGGGTGCAAGAGTTATTCAGACACTTCAGAGATGGGTTGAAGATGTTGAACAGAAACATGGTTATTTGCTTACAAAGACTCCTTATTTTGCAAAGAGAGAATTCTATAAGATTTCCGGACATTGGGACCACTATCTTGACGGAATGTTCATTCTTGGCGACCCTTACGATGAAACTAAAGAATGTTTTGCACTTCGTCCTATGACTTGTCCGTTCCAGTATCAGGTTTTCCTCAACAGACAGCGTTCATATCGTGACCTGCCTATGCGACTCGGCGAAACTTCCACTCTTTTCCGTAAGGAAGATTCCGGCGAAATGCATGGTCTTATTCGTGTAAGACAGTTTACAATTTCAGAGGGACATCTTGTTTTGCGTCCTGACCAGCTTGAAGAAGAATTTAAAGATTGCCTTGACCTTGCAAAATATATGCTTGGTACAGTCGGCTTGCTGGAAGATTGTACATTCAGATTTTCACAATGGGACCCTGCAAATCCTAAGAACAAATATGAGGGAACTCCGGAACAATGGGAAGAAGCACAGTCTGTTATGGCAAAGATTCTTGACCACCTTGGCGTTGAATACGAAATTGGTATTGATGAAGCTGCTTTCTATGGCCCTAAACTTGATATTCAGTATAAGAACGTTTATGGAAAAGAAGATACACTTGTTACTATACAAATTGATATGTTGCTCGCTGAACGTTTCGGCATGGAATATATCGATGTTGACGGCACAAAAAAACGTCCATATATTATTCACAGGACATCACTCGGTTGTTATGAGAGAACTCTTGCATATATGATTGAAAAATATGCAGGTGCTATGCCATTGTGGATTGCACCGGAACAGGTAAGAATTATTCCTGTTGCTGACCGCCACCTTGATTATTGTAATGAAGTTCTTACAAAACTTGAATCCGCTGGAATACGTGTAACTATTGATGACAGAGCTGAAAAAGTTGGTTATAAAATACGTTCTGCAACTGTTGAGAAACTTCCGATTATGCTTACAATTGGTGATAAAGAAGTTGAAAACAATACAGTTTCAGTACGTTCAAGACGTGAAGGCGATTTAGGTTCAATGACTCAGAATGATTTGCTTGCAAAACTTATTGATGATATTGCAAAAAAAGTAAGATAAAAAAATTCCTCTTATAGTAGATTATAATACTATAAGAGGTTTTTATATTATCTTATTTTTGTTTTATAAAGCATCCATGCCAGTTCAGCAAAGCCTATACCTATAAATGCTATCATAATTTTTATTGATGGCTTTTTTACTTTAAAACGTGTAATGAAAGCAATTGCTATAATAAGCAACGAAAACCCATATACTGTCGGAAACCATTTAGTACCAATATCTTTATGAAAACTATATAATAATGGTATTATAAGGGCAACACTTGTTACTGGCAGTCCTTCATAAGTTTTACGTATTTCTGAAGTTTTTTGTTGATGTTCTTCTTCTGCAACGTTAAAATATGCCAGTCTTATTATTGCACATAATGGAAATATCACCAGTACAGGAACATCATACCAGCTGTTCATACCGATTGAATATCCTATTACAGATGGTAATACTCCAAAACAGACAGCATCACAAAGTGAATCTATTTGTATACCAAATTGTTTTTCACTTTTGGAACGACCTTTTTTTGTACGTGCAACTTTTCCGTCAAACATATCGCAAAATCCTGAAATCATAAGGCATATTATTGCATATTCTACATTAATGTCCCCATTGATTCCCATGGCAAAGAATATTCCTACAACTGATGAGACAAGGCTAAGATATGTAAGAATAACTGTATAATTGTAATAACCAATCATTGTTTAATCCTCTAAAAAATTATTTTGTCTGAAGTATAATTTTCAGCTAATAGATTATATCATACAATTTAAAATTTTTCAAGAGTTTTTTCTTTTTTTATTAATATTTTTCGACTTTTTCCTCATACTTGATTCAAGATTTATGCGTAATTGTTGCTGTCGTTTTTGTTTGATTTCAAGGTTTCTGTAAGCCTGTTCATAGAAAAATTCCTGTGCATTAACAGCTTCTTCTTTTGAAACAATATGTGTATAATTTCCGTCATTCAACATAATACGAGCCTTTACATTATCCTTCATAAGTGTGCGGAACATTTCCCACAATCTTTGTTTAAGTTTATCATTTTCGACTGGTGTAGCGACTTCAACACGGCGAACAGTATTTCTTGACATATAGTCAGCCGAACCAATATATATTTTTTGTTCTGTATTTTCATCGCCAAATATATATATTCTGCTGTGTTCAAGAAAACGTCCGACTATACTGCGAACTGTTATATTTTCTGTAAATCCGTCAACATTCGGAATCAGGCAACATATACCTCTTACAATAAGTTCTATTTTTACTCCTGCCTGTGAAGCTTCAACCAGTTTTTTAATAATTGTGCCATCACAAAGTGAATTGATTTTTGCACCAATATAGCCTTGTCCGCCTTGTTTTGAAATATTAATTTGTTCGTCCATCATATTAAGGATTTTGTTTCTGAAACATAGCGGAGCAACAAGTAATTTATTTGTTTCTTCAACGAATGTATTATTTTGTAGACTATCAAATATTTTTTCAGCATCTTCTGCTATTTGTTTGTCGCAAGTAAGCAACATAAGGTCTGTATACAATGCAGAGGTTTTTTCATTATAGTTACCTGTACCGATTTGTGTCAGATAATCGTAATTATTTCCTGTTGACTTTCTTTTTATAAGAAGAAGTTTTGAATGGGCTTTATAGTCTTTAGGACCATAGATAACTTTTACGCCTGCTTTTTGCAGAACCTTAGACCATTCAATATTGTTTGCCTCATCAAATCTTGCACGGAGTTCTATCATAACAAGAACTTCTTTTCCGTTTTCAGAGGCTGTACATAATGCATCGATAACTTTACTGTTTTTAGCGAGGCGATAGAGAGTTATTTTTATTGAAGTTACTTTAGGGTCAACAGCACATTCCTGTAATAGTCTTATGAAAGAAAGATTCATTGATTCAAATGGATAACTTAGTATAATATCCTTAGACTTTACTTGTGAAAATACAGAGCGGTTATCAGCTAATGAAACAGGCTTTCTTGGTGAGCGTTCTGTATAATGAAGTTCAGGTTTATCTGAAAGTTCCTGTAATTGAAAAACATATGACAGGTCAAGTGGTATTCTTGAGGTAAATACACGAACATTTTTTATTTTAAGTTTTTTACAGATATAGTCAAGAGCGTCACGGCTAAAGTCGTCAGAAATTTCAAGTCTTACAGGAGCTAATTTTTTTCTTTTATCCACAAGTTCTTCCATTCTGTCACGGAAATCAGCACCCTTACCGGATACCATAATATCGGCGTTTCTTGTAACTCGTATTATAGCTCTGTCAATAACCTTGTATCCTTTAAACATAAGGTGAACAAAATGTAAAATAACTTCTTCTTCTAATATAAAACGTTTTCCACCGTTTCCAAGTGGTATTATTCTTTCATTCCGATTATGCTTTATTGGAACAATTCCTACCGACAGACCTTTTTTAGAATTTAACTGAACAACGGCGTATAGTTCCTTATTTTTGAGAAATGGGAATGGCAGAGAATTATTTATAACAATACCTGATATAAAAGGTTTTATTTCTCGCTTAAAATAAAGTTCAAGGAAGAATAATTCATCTTTTGTAGCTTCCTTGAAACTTATATGTTCAAAACCATATGAAGAAAGTTCAGACATTGTTTTTTTATAAGTTTCTTCAACTAAAGGCTGTAAACGTCTTACTGCTGTAAATATTGCATCAAGTTGCTGTGAGGGTGTCATTCCGGATTTGCTGTCCTTTTTGGTTTTACCGGATTTTTCGTCATCTGTGATTGAACCAACACGAACCATAAAAAACTCGTCCAGATTACTCTGATATATAGCCGAAAATGAAAGTCTTTCAAGCAGTGGATTATTAATATCAGAGGCTTCTTCCAGTACACGTTTATTAAATTTAAGCCATGAAAGTTCTCTATTTTCGAGATATTCCATAAAAGTACTCCAATCTGCCGGATTTATGGCAATAATAATAAGTTTAATATATTTT